>RFJH01000055.1 GCA_003694975.1 Anaerolineae bacterium
CGATCTTCTCCCAGCCCGACGCCGTCCAGGAAGAGAAAAAGGACTTTCATGCCGTTTTCTGATACAGGACCCAGACGGAGGCGCGACCGATCTTGTCGCTACCGTCTTCTCGGCGGACGAGACGCATCGAGGCGGGGACCATGTCGAGGTCGGACGCGACCAGCCCGGGTCCGGGGCGAGACGGGTCGTCGGTGAAGAAGCCGTACATCAGCCAGAACCCGCCCGGGGCCAGGAGACGGTCCAGTTGGTCGAGGTAGGCTTTTTTTCGTTCACCCAGGCCGTGAAAACAGCCGATATCGAGCGCCAGGTCGAAGGGGCCGGCGAGGTCGTCAAGGCGCGTCACGTCGTTCACACGAAAGTCCACGTGGACGCCGGCACGCCGGGCTTTCCGCCGGGCGATGTGGATGGCGCGCGGCGCGAAGTCCACGGCGACGACCTGCCAGCCGTGTTGTGCCAGGGTGATGGCATTCGTCCCCGTACCACAGCCCAGGTCAATGGCGCGACCCGGGGAATGCTCCTCGATAAAGGCGAGCAGTTCGGGCGGTGAGACGCCGGTATCCCAGGGAGGGCGGGAGTAATACCACAGACTGAAGACGAGACGTTGAATGAGAGGGGTGAGGCGTTGCCGAAGGTTCATAGGGGTCATCAAGGGTGAGTGCCCTGTATCTGTTGCATGGTCTCATGCAGACGCGATGTGTCTAAACTGCCGACTTGCCGCCAGAGTTCGTTTCCCTGGCCGTCAAAGAAGATAAAGGTAGGGGTGTACTCGAAGCCATACAGGGGTGCGAGTTGACGCCCCGTTGGCTCCTGAATGTTGAGGCGGATGACCAGCAAGCGGTCCTGATATTGGGCTTCGACCCCGTCCACGACGGGTTTCATGGCAGTGCAGGCCAGTCAATACGGTGATTGAAATTCGAGCAGCACAGGTGTCCCGCCGCCAATTGCTTCCTGCACGCGCTGAGCGTCTTCGGCCAGGGGGGTCTGAACAGGGCGCAACATCAACCAGGCCACGATCACACCGGCGAGGAGCAGCCCAAATGCCAGGAAATCGGGCCATGAGGGCTTGTTGCGCAGGAGGAGAAACGCAACAAGGGCAACCAGAACGGCTGCCATCCAGACGGCGGAGTAGTGATTGATGAGTTTGCTCATGAATGAGTTCCTCCCGGGAAGAAGGGGGAAGAGACCACCCAACTTTGCAATTCGCTTTGACAATTCAACCGAGTTCTTTTACAATCAAGGTCTGGTCTCATCCCATCACAGGAAGGTTTCTTTATTATGAAAGAGTATACCACTGAGTTCATCCGTAACGTCGCGCTGGTCTCGCATGGGGGAGCGGGAAAAACGATGATGGCCGAGGCGTTCCTGCATGTCACGGGGGCGACCACGCGCCTGGGGAAGGTCGAGGAGGGGACGACCGTCTCGGACTACGATGAAGAGGAGATTCGGCGCAAAATTTCTCTCTACACCAGCGTTATCCCGGTTGAGTATCGTGACCATAAGATCAACGTGCTGGATGCGCCGGGATACACCGACTTCGTCGGCGAGGTGATCTCGGCGTTGCGCGTTTCGGACGGAGCGCTGGTACTGGTGGACTCGGTCGCCGGTGTGGAGGTCGGCACCGAGGTCGCCTGGAACTATTGCGAGAAGTTCAACCTGCCGCGCTTTGTCGTCATCAGCAAGATGGATCGCGATAACGCGAACTTCGCCACGGCATATGCCTCTGTTGAAGAGTTTGCCAAGTCGCGCGGCCAACGCCTGATCAAGGTACAGTTGCCCTGGGGCGAAAAGAAGGACTTCAAAGGTGTGATCGACCTGATTTCGATGAAGGCCTACCCTGGAGACGGTAAAACCGCCGAGGACATCCCCGCCGAGTTGCAAGCGGAAGCGGAAGCGGCACGCACCGAATTGATCGAGGCCGCAGCCGAGGGCGATGACACTTTGCTTGAAAAATACCTTGAAAGCGGCGAATTGAGCGATGAGGAGATCTTGCAGGGGCTTCGCAAGGCCATCTGGGAGCAGGTGTTCTTCCCCGTGTTCGTCGCAGCCGCGGGGGAAGAAAAGGGCGTGTTACGCCTGCTCGATGCCATTGTAGACCTGATGCCTTCCCCCGCCGATGCTCCGCCGGTGGTCGCGCAAGGGGCGTCTGGGGAAGAGGAACTCACCGCCTCGGATGGCGGTCCGCTCGCCGCCTACGTCTGGAAGACCACTGCCGACCCCTTCGTCGGTAAGCAGACGTACTTCCGCATTTACTCCGGTTCGATCACGGCGGATAGCCGCGTCTGGAATCAGACGAAAGGCACCGAAGAGCGTTTTGGCTCTATCTACGTCCCGCGCGGCAAGGAACAATTGCAGGTCAAAGCGCTGCATGCGGGAGACATCGGCAGTGTCCCGAAACTGACTCAGACGGCGACGGGCGACACCCTCTGCGATAAATCGCACCCGTTGACCTTGCCCGTGCCTGAGTACCCGACAGCCCTGTACCGCGTCGCCGTCGTTCCGGAGACGCAGGCTGACGCGGCGAAGATCACCTCCGCGCTCTCCCGCCTGTGCGAAGAGGACATGACCCTCTCCTGGCACCAGGAAGCCGCCACCGGTCAGACTATTCTGCAAGGGATGGGCGATCAGCACATTGACGCAGCGGTCCATCGTGCCCGGACGAAATTGCAGGTCGGCATCCGACTGGAGGAGCCCAAAGTACCCTATCGCGAGGGAATCACTAAGAAGGGTACGGCGATGTACCGCCACAAGAAGCAGACCGGTGGCGCGGGGCAGTTCGCCGAGGTGCACATGACCATCGAGCCGTACGAAGAGGGCGATTTCGATATGACCTGGGATGTCTTCGGCGGCGCGATCTCTCAGTCCTTCGAGCCGGCCATTCGTAAGGGCATCCAGAACGTGATGAAAGAGGGCGTGATCGCCGGATATCCCATGCATAACGTCAAGGTCTCGATTTTCGACGGCAAAGAGCACCCGGTGGATTCCAAACCGGTTGCCTTTGAAATCGCGGCGCGCGAGGCCTTCAAACTGGCCGTCAAGAACGCCGGGCCGGTGCTCTTCGAGCCGATTATGAACGTGCGCGTCACCGTGCCCGAGGAGAATATGGGTGATGTGATGGGCGACCTGAACAGCCGACGCGGGCGCGTGATGGGCACCGAATCCGAGCGTGGACAGACGACGGTTATTGCCCAGGTCCCTCTGGCCGAAATGATGCGCTACACCTCGCAACTGCGCTCACTGACGGGTGGACGTGGCATCTTTACTATGGAATTCGACCATTACGAGATCGTCCCTCAACACCTGGCCGATGAAATCATCGCCGCCCGTCAGAAGGAAAAGGAAGAAAAAGAGTAACCTAGCCTTCTTTCCCTCCATATGCTCCCTGCCTCAGGGGGCATATTTTTTTAAACGACTGCTTGCAGTCACGCCACGCCTTCGAATTTTTTGCGCCCGACCCTTGACAAAACCGACAAATTTTGTACAATATATATCAACTAATTCTAGTAAATTCACGAGATGGAAACGATGGCGATACTCCTCACTTGCTCCTGTCTGAGGCGGGGTTCGTAACCACCGCCTCTTCAGGAAAAGAGACAACGGCCAACGACTGAAGGACGGTGGGCGGACCCCGCATGCGACAACCTGTCCGCATGGCGTCTCACGCCGTCCTTTTTGCTTTCCCGTTGGCCGTTTTGTATTTCCACCAAGAGAAGTGAAAATGACTCTCTCCCTTATGAACCCACCTATTACGACCCGGACGTCCCTCGCTACCGGCCTGGAGGCCTACGTCGGCAATACACCCCTCCTCACCCTGCGCCACGTGACCGACCGCCTTTCCCCTCGCGTGCGCGTCCTGGCCAAGGCGGAATGGTTCAACCCCAGCGGCTCGGTCAAGGATCGTCCTGCCCTGAGTATCCTCCAGGCGGCGCGCCGCGAAGGGCATCTCCCGCCCGGCAAACGCCTCCTGGACTCCACTTCCGGCAACATGGGCATCGCGTACGCCACGCTGGGCAAGGCGCTGGGCATCCCCGTCACGTTGACCCTGCCGGCCAATGCCAGCCCGGAGCGCATCGCCATCCTGCGCGCCCTGGGCGCGGAACTCATCCTGACCGACCCGCTCGAAGGCTCCGACGGTGCCATCCTCGTCGCCCGCCGGATGGCTGAAGAGCATCCGGAGCGTTACTGGTATGCCAACCAATACGACAACCCGGCCAACTGGCAGGCGCACTACCTGACCACCGGCCCCGAAATCCTGGCCCAGACCGAAGGACAGGTGACGCATTTCGTCGCCGGCCTGGGCACCTCCGGCACACTGACCGGCACAGGCCGCGCGCTGCGCGAGGCGAACCCCGATATCCAGGTCATCGCCGTGCAACCGGACGGCCCCTTCCACGGCCTGGAGGGGCTGAAGCACATGGAGAGCGCCATCCGCCCTGCCATCTACGACCCCTCCTTCCCCGATCGTGTGCTATCCGTCTCCACCGAGGCGGCCTACGAGATGACGCGTCGCCTGGCGCGCGAGGAAGGTCTCTTTGTGGGCATTTCCTCCGGCGCGGCCGCGGTCGCGGCCTTGCAAATCGCCGCCGAACTGGATCGGGGCGTGGTCGTCACCGTCTTCCCGGACGCGGGCTACAAGTACCTGAGTGACAGGGAACTCTGGGGCTTTGCTCGGAGCGAGGAGCAGGGATGAGCCTCGAAATTCCCGCCGACATCCTGACCGCGATCCACGCCCACGGCGAAGAGGCCTACCCCGAAGAGGGGGCCGGCTTCCTCCTCGGCACGGACGGATCGCACGTGACCCCGCGCCGCGTCCAGGCCATTTTGCCCCTTCCCAACTCGCGCGAACGCGACGCGCGCCACAACCGCTACCTGATCACCCCGAAAGACTACCTCCAGGCCGAACTCGAAGCCGATCGACGCGGCCTGAGTTTGATCGGCGTGTTCCATTCGCATCCTGATCACCCCAACCGACCCTCCGAGTTCGACCGCGAGTGGGCACAGCCGTTCTTCTCCTATCTCATCACGAGCGTGGAGAGGGGGAGGGCGGTTGCCTCCCGCTCCTGGCGTCTGCGCGAGGACCGCTCCGCGTTCGATGAAGAACGCCTCTCTGTGCTTACCGGTGAAACCAAGGAGTGAATGATGTCTCTCTATTTCGTACGCCATGAACACCCGGCAGAATCCTGCCCGGCGAAAGACCCGAAGATGGGAAACAATCTTCTGCAGCACATCAGCCCTGCCAACGCACAGCGCTTCGGCGTGACCATTCGCGGCGATGCCGTCCTGGATGGCAGGCATACCTTCGTCCTGATCGTTGAGGCGCAAAAGCGCGAGCAGGTAGAAGAGCTGTC
>RFJH01000056.1 GCA_003694975.1 Anaerolineae bacterium
ATTGACCTGGTCACCGAGGTAGATCGCCAATCCGAGGCCTATCTCCTGGGTGAGATTCAACGACGCTTCCCCGGTCACCGCGTGCACGCCGAGGAGACCGGCGGCCTGGAAGGAGACGACGACCATCTCTGGTACGTGGACCCCCTCGACGGGACGGTCAACTACGCCCATCGCATCCCTATCTTCTGCGTCTCCATCGCCTACGCCCGGCGAGGCGAGATGCAACTGGCCGTGGTCTACGACCCGATGCGGGAGGAGATGTTCACCGCCGAACGCGGCGGCGGAGCGCGCCTGAACGGACGCCCGATCCACGTCTCCGAGGCGCGAGAACTGGGCAAGAGTCTCCTCGTGACCGGCTTCCCCTACAACATCTGGACTTCTTCGGTGGATAACCTGGATAACTTCGCCCGCTTCTCCAAGCGGACTCAAGGGGTACGCCGCCTGGGCTCCGCGGCGCTCGACCTGGCCTACGTGGCCGCCGGGCGCTTCGATGGCTTCTGGGAACTCTCCCTCAAGCCATGGGACGTGGCGGCAGGCGGACTGATCGCCGAGGAGGCCGGGGCGCGCGTCACCAACCTGGACGGCGGAGCGGATTACCTTTCGCCTCCACAGTCCATCCTGGCCGCTACGCCGGGAATCTACGAGCAAATGATGAAGGTGCTGCACGAGAGATAAAAACTCTGCCGGAGGATATGCCCTCCGGCAGAGTGACTTCTTCCCCGCACGACGTAACCGCTAGCCGCCGGCGGTGACCCAGGTGCAAAGCCCCGTATCAAAGCGGAAGAAGTGTTCCTCCGCCCGGCATTCCCAGCGGTCCTTGTTCGGATTCCACACCCAGCCATCCGGGTCGCTGCAAGAGTAGGGAGGTGGACCGGAGTCCTCCTGGCATGAATCGGTGCAGAACCAGGAGCAGAGGTCGGTGCTCCAGGAGCAAACAGTCTGCCAGCCATAGGACCCTTGCGCAGGAGGGCAGATGTAATCCCCGGTGGAGAAATCCAACAGCCACGCCGTATCACAGAGGCCGGGGTCGCCGGATGCAGTGCACACGGTGGGGGGCGGAGGGGTCTCAGGGACCTCGCAACGCGTATTACATGCCCAGGTACACGCCGAGGAATCCCAGGTACATTCTTCCCAACAGTTCGGCTGATTGGACGAACATAGCCACACGCCGCCGCTCAGATCACAGCCGGCTTTCTTTTTAGGCTCTGTGCACGTTGTTGGGGCGGGGGTAGGAGTCTTTTCGATGGCGCACAGGCAGGGTTCTTTGCCGGTCGGCTGGAAGCCGAAGACCCAGCGGCAGGTGTTATCTACAGCGGCGATGGACTTGATGGGGAAGTAACGGCTTCCCTTGTAGGGTGCGCCGGCCTCGCTCAGGGTGTATTGATCGTTGTAGTCCATGCGCTGGGGGGAACCGCCACCGTTCTCCGCCCAGACGCCCCAGATGAAATCCCCGTCATCGCCGATCACACTGCGCTTGAAAGCGATCTGCACGCGCGGCGGATTGCCGGGCAGCCAGCGCACCCACGCGGCATCGGGGTCACTGCCCACGCCCGATTGGAAGAGGATCTGATCGTAACTGTTGCCGTTGTAGGGAGCGTCGGGTTGACAGGCACGCGCCGCGCCCACGTCATAATTGGTATCGTGATAGACGGTGACGCCATCCACCACCCACTGCTGGGAAGTGACAGGGCCGACGGCCCAGATCAGGTAGTCGCCGCGCCCGTCTTTGTTCAGGTCCAACTCCACGCCGTAACTGCCCTGTGGGGAAGAGGCGCCGGGGCGCAAGCCGTACAGGTCAATGGTGGTGTAGAACCAGGTGGCATCGCGCGCCAGGTAGCCGTAGCCGATATCGATATCGGGGTAGTATTCGGTTTGGGTTTGCGCGTTGAAGGGGCGTTCGTACAGGTTGCCATCGTAGTAATCGCCGTCCTGGGCGTAGTTCGTCTGTCCCTGGCTGGCGGTTCGACCGGAGGAGGCGTCCCACATGCGGTAGTTTGTGGAAGGGGGTTCGCCGGGTTGCATGGCATGGGGAATAGGCGTACTCTGCGGCGCGGCAACGTTCCCCGGCACAGGCGTAGAAGGCGGCGGTGGCGGTTGCGCCCCACCCTGCGAGGGCAACGTGGCAACGATGATGGTCACGGGCGGAGGAGGGGTTTGCCGAGGCATATTGCAGGCAAAAGTCAGTAGGGCAAGCAGGATGACAATTAAAAGAACAGGCACGCGAGGCAAAGACATAGCATTCTCCCAATCTGTGAGGATGATGTCAAACGGGATATGCTATTTTCGCATGAGCCTGTCCTGAAAGTGTCTTCTGCGCAGGGAGGGAAAAGTGTCGTTTGCCGTCAGTTTCGAAGCGACCGTCACCTGGTCCAACTCAGGCGCGGTTTCGATTACGCCGTCGCCTCGTCGGGCGCGAGGGTGGGCGCGAGGCGAGTCAGGCGCGCCTGCATAGACCACGGCCCCGTCCAGGTGATGGTGACGCGCTCGACGCGTCCGCGCAGGTCTTCCTCGCTTTCGACGAAGACGAGTTTGTTCGTCGGCGTGCGTCCTTTCCAGCGTCCCTTCACCTTTTCCTCGAAAAGGACCTCCACGGTCTCGCCCAGGTAGCGGGCGTTGATCTCGGCGGCGATCTCCGCCTGAAGTTCCTCCAACATGCGGAAGCGGCGCATCTTCTCTTCTTCGGGGACGTCGTCCTCCATACGCCGCGCGGCGACGGTGCCGGGACGCGGCGAGTAGCGCGCCAGGTGCGCCACGTCCAGTTTCAGGTCGGCCAGGACGCGGTAGGTCTCCATGAACTGCTCTTCCGTCTCGCCGGGGAAGCCGACGATGATGTCGGTGGCGATGGAGACTCCGGGGATGGTGGCGCGGATCTTCTCGACCAGACGACGGTAATCGGCCTGGGTGTAGCCGCGCTTCATGCGCTTCAGCACCTCGTCCGAACCGGCCTGGAGGGGCACCTCGATGTGCGGCATGACTTTGGGCAATTCGGCGACGGCGCGCATCAGGTCTTCGCCGAAGTAGTTGGGATGGGAGGTCAGGAAGCGGATGCGCTCCAGGCCTTCCACCTCGTGGACGATGCGCAGCAGGGCGGCCAGGTTGGGGCCATCCGGCACGTCTTTGCCGTAGCGGTCCACGATCTGCCCCAGGAGGGTGATTTCCTTGACGCCCTGGGCGACCAGGGAACGCACCTCGGCCACGATCTCGCCGACCGGGCGGCTGCGTTCCGCGCCGCGCCGATAGGGGATGATACAAAACGTACAGGCGTGTGAGCATCCGTAGACGACCGGCACGTGCGCGCTGACCAGTTTGCCGCGCTCGTGTTCGGGCAGGGTGAACTCGCCGTCCATGAGGGCGAAGCGGCGCGCCGTCTCGGCCTGCTCCAGGGCGCGCGTCTCGTCCTGGGTCAGGTAGGCGATGAGGGGGCCGGGATCGGAGGGGGGAGAGAAGACGTCCACGAAGGGCAACTTCTGTCGCAGTTTCTCCGCGCCGCGCACGCCCACCAGGCAGCCCATCAGGTTGATGACCAGGTTCGGGTTGCGCTCCTTGAGCGGACGCAGGGAATAGAGCCGCCCGTAGGCGCGGTCCTCGGCGGACTGGCGCACCACGCAGGTGTTCAGAACAATGACATCGGCCTCCTCGGCCTTACCGGTAAAGGTATATCCCAAACGCTCCAAAGCCGATCCGACGCGCTGCGAATCGGCCACGTTCATTTGGCATCCTTCGGTCCAGATGTGATATCTCTTCATAGGCGGCAGAATTATACCAGGGGACGGAG
>RFJH01000057.1 GCA_003694975.1 Anaerolineae bacterium
CGCGCTCACCCGCGCCGACGTAGGCATCGCCATCGGCGGTGGCACGGACGTGGCCATCGAGTCGGCGGGCATCATCCTGGTACAGAGCAACCCGTTGGACGTGGTGAAGATTATCGCCCTCAGCCGCGCCAGTTACCGCAAGATGCTCCAAAACCTGTGGTGGGCTGCCGGCTACAACATCATCGCCCTGCCGCTGGCGGCGGGTGTGCTGTCCCCCTGGGGAATCAACATTTCCCCGGCCTTCGGCGCCCTGCTGATGTCGCTCTCCACCGTCATCGTGGCCATCAACGCGCAGTTCCTGCGTCGGGCGCGCCTGGAGGTAACCGTCATCTGACGCTTGGGCGAAACAGATGCTATGAATAGCCCTCTGCTCGTGCAGAGGGCTGTTTCGTGTTGGAGAGTGGCCGACGAAGAGAAATCTGGGATACTCACTGGTGAAAATCTTCTATAATTACATAGCAAAGGAACTTCATCCTGTCATGAAAGGGAGTGCTCATGGATTACACCACCATTCTCGTAGAAACCCGCGAACGGGTAGGCGTGATCACCCTTAACCGCCCCCGGGCCCTGAATGCGCTCAACGGCCAATTGTTGCGCGAATTGATGGATGCGTTGAGTGCATTCGATGCCGATGAGACGATTGGCGCCATTGTCATCACCGGTAACGAGAAAGCCTTTGCTGCCGGTGCCGATATCAAAGAAATGGCCGATGCCTCCACTGTAGAGATGCTGCTGCGCGATACCATTGGTCTGTTCGACCGCATTCGTCAGATCCGGAAACCGGTCATCGCTGCCGTCTCTGGGTGGGCGTTGGGTGGGGGGTGCGAACTGGCGATGTCTTGCGATATGATTGTCGCCTCAGAGACGGCGAAGTTCGGCCAACCGGAGGTGACCATCGGCGTCATCCCAGGCGCGGGCGGCACGCAACGCCTGACGCGCACGGTGGGCAAGGCCATTGCCATGGAGATGGTGCTCAACAACCGCACCCTCTCCGCTGAGGAAGCGTTGCGCTACGGTCTGGTCAATCGAGTCGTGCCGGTGGAGCGTTACCTGGACGAGGCCGTGCAACTGGCTTCGGAGATCGCGGCGCGCGCTCCGCTGGCGGTGCGTTTGGGGAAGGAAATGGTCAACAAGGCCTTCGAGTTGTCCCTCAGCGAGGCGTTGGAAGCCGAACGTCGTGCCTTCTACATGCTCTTTGCCACGGAAGACCAGAAGGAGGGCATGAAGGCGTTCATTGAGAAACGTCCGCCAAAGTGGCAGGGGAAGTAACTCGCGATAAAGAACATGCTCTCCTACCGCCGACTCGTCGCCGCATTCCGGGACCTGGGCCTGCAGGAGCGACCGGTCATCGCGCACGCCTCGCTAAAGGCTTTTGGCCCGATTCGGGGGGGCGCGGAGGCCCTGCTGGGCGCGCTGCTCAACACGGTCGGCGCGCTGGTGATGCCTACCTTCACATACAAAACGATGGTGACGCCCCCCCTCGGCCCGCCCAACAACGGTATGACCTACGACCCACATCCCTTGGTCAACCGTAAGGCCGAGTTCTTTTTCCCCGATATGCCCGCCGACCCGCTGATGGGCGTCCTCGCCGAGACGCTACGCCGCCATCCGCTTGCCAAACGCACCCATCACCCCATCCTCTCCTTTGCCGGAATCGGCGCCGAGACTGCCCTGGAAGCACAGACTCTGTTCGACCCTCTTGCCCCCATCCGTGTCCTGGCCGAGCAGGGAGGATGGGTGCTTTTGTTGGGTGTTGACCACACGGTCAATACCAGCATTCACTACGGGGAGAAACTGGCCGGACGCAGGCAATTCGTCCGCTGGGCGCTGACGCCGGGAGGAATCGTGGAATGTCCGGGTTTCCCAGGCTGTTCTCAAGGTTTTCAAGTGCTTGCCGAGGACCTGGAGGAAAGCACCCGACGCATTCAGGTCGAGAGCGCAACGGTGCAGGCCGTCCCCCTGGGTGCAGTGCTGAAAGCGACTATCCGTCGCATTCAGAAAGACCCCCTGGCTTTACTTTGCTCGCAGGAGGATTGTGAACGCTGCAACGCCATTCGTGCTATGCCCTCTGAACAGAGGGAGTGATGCTCTCGCTCAAAAGATGTCCCCCTTGTATCACTGGAATTGGATCTCCTCAATACGCCAGGTCTCTTCACCAAGCAGGTTGCGCAGGCGTTCCAGCAATTCGGGGCAAATGCGGGTGGTGTCGTTGGGGAAATCAATCAGATAGCCACGCCCATCCTCGTAAACCTGGAAGGAGAAGCGGTCCGGGCCGGGCAGAGAGATCAATGTTCCATAGACACGCTTGATACGCAGGCGGTCGCGATAGGGATCGCCTGTAGAGCGCAACAAGATGGTGATCAGGCGAGGTGGGAGTCCGTTCTCGTCCGCGCTCCCCGGTGGAATGTACATGGTTGGGCGGCGAGAGGCGGGAGCGTTGGGCGCGGCAGGCACAGAGGGGGACGCCACGCTTTTTGCCTTTGCAGGGTCAGGGTCGGCTTTCTGAGGCTCTGTCCCTTCGCTTTCCCAGGGAGGTGGCGGTGGCTCCGGCGGGGGAGGCGCTTCCTCGTCCAGGGGTGATTCGGCGTGATAGACCGGCTCCGGTTCGGCAAGGCGCGGCATTGGGGCGGGAGAGCGAGACATCTTCTCGCTCTGGGTTTTGTCTGCCTCGCGGGTATCCGGGGACGAGGCCACCTCGTCGGCCGGGACGACCATCGTGAGTTCGGTCTGGACGGTATCGGCCAGGATTTTGGGCGGGGTGCTGTTGGCGTCCACTTTACCTTTGACCACGACGATCTTGCCCGGTTCCATGAGGTCGCGGAAGCGTTCCCACGTTCTGGGGAAAAGCACGAGTTCAATGGTGCCCTGGATATCCTCCAGCGTGGCAAAGCCCATTGACTTGCCGGTTTTGGTCTGGTATGGGCGCACACTGACCACCAGGCCGGCAACGCACACGACTTCATGATGCCCGGCCTCGCCGAGTTGCCCGGCGAAGTGCGTCACCAGGCGGGAAAGAGTCTTTTGGTAGGGGGTGAGGGGGTGATCGGAGACGTAGAGGCCGAGGAGTTCGCGTTCCCAGTTGAGTTCGAGGCGGCGATCTTGACGAGGAGGGGGCGGAAGGGTGATTTCTTCGTTTACGCCGGTGCTTTCACCGAAGAGACTCATCTGACCGGCCTGCGCGGCGCGGAAGTAACTGTGGCTGATGGCGATGATACGGTCAAGCGAGCGAAGCAGGCTGAGGCGCGGCCCGAAGCAGTCCAGCGCGCCGACTTTGATCAGGCATTCCAGGGGGCGTTTGCCAACCTGATGCAGGTTCACACGGCGGGCGAAGTCGGTCAGGTTGCGGAAGGGGCCTTTGGCGCGGGCTTTTAGGATGAGTTCGATGGGAGCATGGCCAACGTTCTTCACCGCCCCCAGGCCGAAGCGGATGGCTGGCCGCCCGGACTCGGTGGTCTCGGCATCTTCGATGGTGAAATCGTGGTCGCTGGCGTTGATATCCGGAGGTAGAACGTCAATGCCCATGTTGCGCGCTTCGTTGACGTAGAGGGCAATCTTGTCCGTGTTGTTCTGCCAGACGGAGAGCAAGGCAGTCATGTATTCAACGGGGTAATGTGCCTTGAGGAAGGCGGTCTGCACGGCGATGACCCCGTAATCGGCGGCATGCGATTTGTTGAAACCGTAACGGGCGAATTCTTCCCAGTCGCTATAGATGGCTTCGGCTGTGGCGCGGTCAATGCCGTTACGCACTGCCCCCTCAATGAATTTCTTGCGGTGGGCTTCAATGGCTTTTTTACGTTTCTTGGAAATGGCCTTGCGCAGGTCATCGGCCTCGGAGGGGGTGTACCCGGCCAGTTCGATGGCGGCGCGCATCAGTTGTTCCTGGTAGACCGGAATGCCGTAGGTGGAACTGTAGATCGGCTCCAGGGCAGGATGGCGGTAGGTCGGTTTCTCCAGGCCATGCATGCGGCGGATGTAGTTGGGGATGAATTGCATCGGGCCGGGGCGGTAGAGTGCCACCATAGCGATAACGTGCTCTAGCGTGCGCGGTTTCATCTCGACCAGGTAGCGCGTCATGCCGCTGCCTTCCAGTTGAAAAACGCCCGCCGTCTGTCCTTTGCCCAGCAACTCGAAGGCTTTCGGGTCGTCAAGGGGGATGTTGCCGAGGTTGTACTTCACACCATGACGTTTTTCTATCAGAGCGCAGGCGCGGGCCATGACGGTAAGGGTGGCCAGACCGAGGAAATCCACCTTGAGCATTCCCAGAGAATCGAGAATACCCATCTCGAACTGGGTGACCGTTTTGATGGGGACATCCTCGGAGCCGGACGTTGGGCGATGGAGGGGTAGATATTCCACCAGGGGTTTATCTGCAATGACCACGCCCGCCGCGTGGGTGCCGGCGTTGCGCACTACGCCCTCCATCTTAGCCGCCGTGTCAATCAGTTCACGGATGTGTGGTGTTGAGTCATAGAGTTTCTTGAGTTCGGGGATTTCGCGCAGCGCGTCGCGGAGGGTGATCGGCTTGCCCGGGATGGAGGGGATGAGTTTGGCAACACGGTCCACCTCGTTGAGGGGGATGTCCATCACGCGGCCCACGTCGCGAATGGCAGCCTTGGCGCCCATAGTGCCAAAGGTGATGATTTGCGCGACTTTGTCTTCGCCGTATTTTCGGGCGGCGTACTCGAGCATCTCGGCGCGGCGGTCATCCGGGAAATCCAGGTCAATATCCGGCATGGTGACGCGGCCGGGGTTCAGGAAACGCTCGAAGATCAAATCGTGTTCGAGGGGGTCTACCAGAGTGATATCCAGGGTGTAAGCGACGATGGAGCCGGCGGCGGAGCCCCGCGCGTTGTACCAGATGCCCTTCTCGCGGGCATGGCGGCACAGGTCCCACACGATGAGGAAGTATGCATCGAAGCCCATCTTGTGGATGATATCCAGTTCATAATCCAGCCGTTGGCGGACTTCAGGGCTGCTTGCCCGCTCGCCGTAGCGTCGGCGGGCACCCTCCTCACACAAGGCGCGCAGGTAACTTTGTGCCGTGTACCCTTCAGGAACAGGGAAATGAGGCAGATGGTAGCCTTTGAAACTCAGGTCCAGGTTACAACGCTCGGCGATGAGAAGGGTGTTGCTCAGGGCTTCGGGCACCTCGCGGAAGAGTTCGGCCATCTCCTGGGGGGAGCGCAAGTAGTACGAATCGTCCGTCATGCGCATCCGTTTCGGGTCGGCGAGGACGGAACCGGTTTGCAAGGCCAGGAGGATATCTTGCAGGCGGGCGTCGTCGGGATTGATGTAGTGAACATCGTTCGTGGCGACGAAGCGGGCGGAGTACCTGGCCCCCAGTTCGACCAGTTGGCGGTTCAGGTCGGTGATCTCGGCGATATTGTGGTGCTGGAGTTCGACAAAGAAACGGTCTGGGCCGAAGACATCGTAGTACCAGTTCATGCGCCGCACGGCTTCTTCGGGGTTCTCTTCGAGGAGGGCGCGCGGGATCTCTGCCGACATGCAGCCGGTGGTGCAGATCAGCCCCTCAGAGTGGGCGGCGAGGGTTTCTTTGTCAATGCGGGGGTAGTAGTAGAAGCCTTCCAGTTGCGCCAGGGAGGCCAATTTGAGTAGGTTGCGGTAACCGGTCTCGTTTTCGGCCAGGAGCAGGAGGTGGTAAGACTTTTTATCCAGTTTAGGATCGCGGTCGCGCATCCCCCGTGCCGCCATGTAGGCTTCCATGCCAATGATCGGTTTAATTCCGGCCTTCTGCGCTTCTCGATAGAATTCGATCACGCCGTACATCGTGCCGTGGTCGGTGATGGCCACCGCCGGCATGCCCATCTCCTTGACGCGCGCGATCAACTTGTCTATCTTGCTGAACCCATCCAGGAGGGAATATTCGGTGTGGACGTGAAGGTGGGCAAAGGACATGGGCATAAATCCTGGGAGACGCGATCGTTAGAGGGATTATAGCACAGGGGGGATTCTTAAAAATTCTCATTTCGAGGCGTTTGACCAACCTATCTCGTTACGGTATAATGTTTTGCCAGCCTTGCCGGGGTGGTCGGCAGGGATGCAATTATTCTTGTAAAGCGAGGAAGAATTATGCCAAAACGAACGTATCAACCCAAGATCCGTCGCCGCGCGCGTGTGCACGGCTTCCGTGCCCGCATGGCGACGAAAGATGGGCGAAAGGTTCTCAAACGTCGCCGACAAAAGGGTCGCTACAGATTGACCGTCCGCCCAAACAACCACGTTAAGCGAATCCGGTGGTGACCTATCGTCGCCGTGAGGGTTGCCGGCTTCGTGAGAACGCAGGGCGATCGAGGCACGGGTGCAGCGCCGATATCGCCTGACCCGGTCTGCTGATTTCAAGCGGGTGCGGCGCTTAGGCAAGTCGTATGCCCACCCGCTTGTTGTGCTGGTAACTCTTGAGAACGATTTGCCGGTCACGCGCATCGGGGTGAGTGCGGGGAAGAAGGTAGGAAACGCCGTCCAACGTAATCGAGCCAAGCGACTGTTGCGCGCAGCCATAAGCACTCTGTTGCCCGACCTCCCCTCTGGGTGGGACCTGCTGTTGATTGCTCGCCCACCGTTGCCGGCAACGACGATGCAAGAGACGCGCGCCGCACTACGGATGTTGTTGCAGCGTGCCCACCTTTTGCCGTTTTCTGATGACACACGTTTTTCATCTTCCACATGAATACCCGAACGAACCGCGCTTGCGTGATTTGCCGCGCGGGCCGAGGTATTGGCCGCGCCTTATCTTACTGGCCTTGATTCGCCTCTATCAGATGACCATCTCGCGCGGCCTGCCGGAGGGGACCTGCCGTTTTTACCCCTCCTGTTCTCATTACGGGTATCAGGCTATCTATAAATACGGCGCGCTGAAAGGCTCGCTGATGGCCGCCTGGCGGGTGTTGCGGTGCAACCCCTTCAATCCGGGCGGCTATGACCCCGTTCCTTAGGAGAGTATGTTTGATGAGAAAGTGGTTTCTCCCTCTCGCGCTGGTCTCTCTGGCCGCGCTGTTGCTGAGTGGGTGTTCTACCGGCCGTGGCGCCAGTTGGCCTGCCCTCACCAGTGATGGTGAGTTGGCCTATCTTGCCGGAGGTTCCTACGTCTATGCGATTCGACTCAGTGACGGTACAGAAGTATGGCGTTTCCCGGCCAAGGCGAACAGAAAACTCGCTTTCTATGCCGCACCTGCATTGACCCCAGAAGGACATTTAATCATTGGGAGCAGCGGTACCACGCACACGCTATTCAGTCTTGACCCTGCCTCCCTGGATCCGGAAAGCGGAGAACCGCTGATAGATTGGACGTTTGACGACGCGCGCGACCGTTGGATTGCTGCCCCCCTGGTGACGGAGACCGGGATTTATGCACCAAATGTTGATGGCAACCTATACGCGCTTGATTTCCAGGGCAGACCTCTCTGGTCTGAGCCGTTTTCTGCTGGCGGCCCGCTCTGGAGCCGCCCGACAAGTGATGGCGAACATCTCTACGTCGCTTCGTTGGACCACCGCCTGTTCGCCGTGGACGCGGCGACCGGTCAGGCCGTCTGGGCGGACAGCGTGACTCTGGACGGCGCGCTTGCCGGCTCCCCCGCCCTCGGCGATAGCGGAACGCTGTTCATCGGCTCATTTGGCAGCCACATGCACGCCGTTGACGCTACCACCGGTCACATCCGCTGGAGTATCCCCACCAAAGGTTGGGTGTGGGGTGGCCCTGTGGTCAATAACCAGACGGTGTACTTCGGCGACCTGGAAGGGTATTTCTACGCCCTGGATACCGAAAACGGCGAGCAGCGATGGCCTTCCATTCAACCGGACGGCTCCGTGATAGGCACTCCCCTGGTGCTGGACGAGCAGATCGTCTTCACAACCGAGGCGGGGAGCGTTTATGCCGTCAGTGAAACCGGGGAGATCCTCTGGAGCACACAGGTGGGTGGCAAACTGTATGCTCCGCCCGTCCTGGCCGGTGATTTCATCCTGGTCGCTCCCCTGGAGGCCGATTTCCTCATCGCCGCTCTGGATCGCAACGGCAACCAGGTGTGGACGTTCACCCCTGAGAAATAACGGAATAGTGCTATGTGGGATACTTTTATCGTCACCCCTTTGACCAACCTCCTTCTGTGGATTTACTACACCGTTGGTCATAACGCGAATGCCTTTGGCCTGGCTATTATTCTGTTCACTATCTTGATTCGTCTGGCGACTCACCCCTTGACCCGCCAGCAAATCAAAAGCGCCCAGGCCATGCAGGAATTGCAAAAGTCAAAACGCTGGCAGGAGATTCAGAAGAAGTATAAGAATGATAGGGAACGCCTGGCGCAGGAACAGATGAAACTGTACCAGGAACTCGGAGTCAACCCCTTTGGCTCCTGTCTTCCAACGTTGATCCAGTTCCCCATCATTTTAGGCCTGTACCAGGCTATCATCCGCGCTCTGGCTGCCACGCCACTGGAATTGCTGCGCCTGACGCGTAGCATCTACCCCTCTCTGGATGTGGCATCGATCATCCCCCTCAACAGCCGTTTCCTGTGGATGGACCTGGGGCGACCGGAATCGGTACAGGTGCTGGGGGTGGGAGTCCCTGTTCTGGCAATCATTGTTGCATTGACCACCTACATCCAATCCAAGTTGACCATGCCTGCCACTCAACCGGATGACCAGAGCGCGCAGATGGGCAAGATGATGAGCCTGTATATGCCTCTCTTCCTCTTCTATCTTGCCATCACTTTTCCCTCTGGCCTGACGGTCTATTTCATTACCAGCAATGTGGTCGGCATCTTACAGTACGCGGCTATGGGACGAGTCAATTGGGGTAACCTTCTCCCCGCTCTGGGTAAGCGCTCGGAGAAATAGCAATTATCGTTGCCCAATTCTCATGGCCCCTCGATGCAGACCACAGGAGTGTTAGGAGAGAGCCATGGAAGAACGTACTACATTGGAAGTTATTGCACCTACGGTAGAACAAGCCATTGCCGATGGACTTGCCCAACTGGGGCTTCCCGCGGATGCGGTCACTGTTGAGGTGCTGGATTCGGGAAGCAAGGGCTTTTTGGGGTTGGGCGGTCGTCAGGTGCGCATTCGATTGACGGTCAAAGCACCATCGGTAGAGACTCCCCCTGTTTCCGAAGCCGAGGCTGAGGAAGTGGTCGAACAAACGGAAGGTGAGAAGGAAGAGGATGAGCGGGTGCTTCACCTGGCGCGTGAGGTCGTCACCACACTGCTTAAGTACATGCATGTGGATGCGCGAGTCTTCGTTTCGTTTGGCGAGGCCAGTGGAAATCATCCTGCCCCCGTCCGTGTGGATATTCGCGGCCAGGACCTGGGTGTGTTGATTGGCCGTCGTTCGGAAACTATCAATGCGCTTCAATTCATCGTCGGTGTGATTGTCAGCAAGGAGGTGGGCCGAAAGGTGCTGGTGCTGGTAGATGTAGAAGGCTATCGCGAGCGTCGTGAGCAGCAATTGCGCCGTCTTGCGCGCCGTATGGCCGAGCAGGCAGTGAAAACCGGACGCCGTCAAATTCTGGAACCAATGCCCCCCAATGAACGACGCATCATCCACCTGGAACTGCGTGACCATCCCCACGTACGGACGGTTAGCATTGGCGAGGAACCACACCGTAAAGTAACCATCGAACCAAAGGAAAGTCACCCGTGACCCCTCCCGTTGGGGGATCGGAACCGTTTGACTCCTGGCGCTTTTCGCTATATACTCGAACTGGGTACGTGCGCTATGCGAGAATTTGCTTCTAAAAGGACCGGTCGTTTTCATGAGATGGCACGCGGTTGCTTCGCGTGCCGTTTTGTTTCCTGGGATCTCGCGCTAAAGGAGAAACGACAATGGATTATGGGATGATCGGCAAGATTGAGAAAGCCAAACGGTATGCGCAGGAGCGGCATCGTTTCCACTTTGAGACTTTCACGGTCCGTGTGGATGGCGAAAACAGCAGCCACCGCGTGCAGTTTGACGGTGGGCGGTGGCAGTGCGATTGTAACTTCTTTCGCACACGTGGCGTATGCAGTCATACGATGGCCATAGAAAACATTTTGGAAGGAATGCTTCCTGAGACACCGGAAAAGACGTAAAAAAAGCATTTCCCTCGCCCTTTGCCGCTGCCCGCGTGGGCGGCGGTTTTCTTTTGGGGTACAATACAGGCACGATGTACAGACTCTCGCGCCGCGATTTCCTCAAACTTGGCCTCGCCTCCCTAGGTGGGTTGGCGTTTACACCGTTTTACCCTCAAATCGGCGAATTTGATGATATCCGCCTTGTGCGCGTCGCGACCGATTCCGTAAGCGTCTATAAAAAACCCTCTGATGATAGCCTGATCGTTGGGCAGTGGTATCGCGATGAGATTATCCGCGTCTACGAAGAGGTAATCGCTGAAGAGCCGGCCTACAATCCCGTCTGGTACCGCGTCTGGGGAGGCTACGTCCATCGCGGGCGGTTGCAACCGGTCAACATCATCTTCAACGAGCCTCTCCCCTATATTCCGGAAGGACAACGCCTGCTGGCCGAAGTGACCGTCCCTTACACGCAGGCCATGCGCTACACAAAAACCTATGGATGGCAACCGAACCTGCGTTTGTACTATGAAACCGTCCATTGGATTACTGCCGTAGATGAAGGGCCGGATGGCACAGCCTGGTATCGCATCTTTGATGAACTGGTTGGCTACCCCTATCATGTGCCGGCGATTCACATGCGTCCCATCCCCGAAGAGGAACTCACCCCTATCAGCCCTGACCTCCCTCTCGATGCCAAGCGTATTGAAGTCAATCTGACGAAACAAATCCTGGAAGCGTACGAGTACGATCAAGTTGTCTTCCGCACCACCGTCGCGACCGGAATCCCGGCCAAGGACATGAATACCCCCGTCGGCACCTTCAATATCGATCCCAAAACCCCCTCCAAGCACATGGGTGATGGACGCCTCTTCGCAGGCATTGAGGATTATGAACTTCCCGGTGTCCCCTGGACGTGCTTCTTTACCGAGGTTGGACACGCCTTCCATGGCACCTACTGGCACGACAACTTTGGCACCCCCATGAGTCATGGCTGTGTGAACATGCGAACCCCGGACGCGAAGTGGCTCTATCGCTGGGTGCGTCCCCCTCATAAGCCCGGAGAGATTTACAACAAAGGCCTGGGGACCCAGGTGATTATCCATTACTGATACCCTCCTCTGCCCGCATGAACCGAAACCGCCCTACGCTTCGCTTCTGGACCGCGGCCTGGTTGCTACTCCTGAACCTCCTCGCGGCCTGTAGCGGCCTCACCCCCCTCACC
>RFJH01000323.1 GCA_003694975.1 Anaerolineae bacterium
CCGTTTCGCAACGCGCGTCATGGCCGATGCGACGCGCGAAGTGCTGGAATCTGCCGGTCTGTCCTTGAGCGACGTCCAGTGGGTGATTCCCCATCAGGCCAACTACCGCATCATCGAGGCGGCCGCGCGCGGCCTGGACTTGCCGATGGATCGCTTCATCATCAACCTGGACCGCTATGGCAACACCTCTACGGCCTCTATCCCTATGGCGGCCTGTGAGGCCGTGGAGAAAGGGCAACTTAAAGCCGGTGATACGATAGTCCTGGTGGGCTTTGGTGCCGGCCTGACCTGGGGGGCGCTGGTGGCGAAGTGGACCGGACCTTTGCCGACGACTCGCCGGGTCTATCCATCCTGGTATCGCTTCCTGGCGCGCCTGCGTTCCGCTTTGCGCCGCCTGGACCGCTTTGTCGAACGGGTGATCTGGGGACGCCGTGCCTGAGGTCTTTCGGGCGTGGATGGTGGCCAAGCAGTAGTGGTATGATGCCATGCCGGTCGCATCGCTCGCTTTCTTCACTTGCCCGGCTATACGTACGGGTGCAATCAAACGAGGAAACCCTTCGCTCGACGGTGAGCGCAAGCAGCCCTTTCCGTGCCATGGCGAGCGCCCGTCAGGGTGCGAAGTCCTCTCACGCACCGGCGAGGAGATCGCTTTGGCGGGCTGGCCTGCCTCGCACTGACCTCAAAGGGAGCGCGTTAGCAACGATCTTTTCTATGAATGCACCTTACATGCTACATTACATACGGCAAAGGATGGTCAAATCTCACCGATTGTGGTACATTATCCTCGCTTTGAATTTTCCCCTGAGAGAACGCTGCATTTTCAGGGGAGGTGAAATCAATGTCTACGGAGGTTGATAATGCCTTTCCGACTTGGTGGTTGGGAACTTGTCATCGTATTGGTGGTGGTCTTGCTTCTTTTTGGCCCTGGGCGCATTACGAAGATCGCCAGTGAATTGGGATCCGGAATCCGCGCCTTTAGAGAAGGCTTGAAGGGGGAACAGGAAGAGGCGTCCGCCGAAGAAACGAAAGACGAGGGTTCTAAAGAGAACCAGTAAGCGCTTTCGATGCTGCACTACATCGATCCTGCCCCTGAGAACGCGCCGGCGGTGGTCTTGTTGCACGGCCTGGGGGCGAATGGCGAGTCCTGGCTCTTGCAGGTCCCTCCGCTGACGGAGGCGGGCTTTCGCCCTCTGGCCCCGGATATGCCCGGGTTCGGGAAATCGCCCTATGATGGCAAGGGGTGGAGCGTGACCCGCTGTGCAGCGGAGACGGCGGCGCTTCTGGACGACCTGGGTGTTGACGCGGCGCATGTGGTCGGCCTTTCGATGGGCGGGGTGATTGCCCAGCGGTTCGCTCTGGATTTTCCTCATCGTGTGCGTAAACTGGTGCTGGTAAGCACCTTCGCTGCTCTGCGCCCAAAGAGCGCGGGGGAGTGGTTGTATTTCGCCTGGCGGTTCTTTTTAGTCCACACACTGGGGTTGCCTGCTCAGGCGAAGGCGGTGGCAAAACGGCTCTTCCCGCGCCCGGAGCAGGAAGCGTTCCGCCAGATGTTGATCGAGGCCGTCGCGCAGGCCGATCCGCGTGCCTATCGCGCTGCGATGCGCGCGTTATGGCGTCACGACGCACGCCGGGCTTTGCGGGCACTGGACATCCCCACGCTGGTGGTCACCGGCGAGGAGGATACCACCGTCCCGCCGGAGAGTCAGCGTCAACTGGCCGGCCTCATTCCCGGAGCGCGCCAGGTGGTCATCCCCGGCGCCGGTCACGCCCTCAGCGTGGACAGCCCCGAAGCCTTCAATCGCGAGTTGCTGGCCTTTTTGACCGAGTAGGCGGACGTTTTCCCGACAAGTTTACAAGAAGTTTACACCCTGATAAGCGCTTCTTGACCTCGAGCAGGTAGAGTGGGGATATGGACAACCTGTCTCGACGCGATTTTCTCAAAGCGAGCGGTTTCATTGCCGCTGCGTTTGCGTTGTGGCGGTGTACGCCGCGCGAGGTGACCGCCTCCGTACAACCTGCTCCCACCCCCGCACCCACGCTGGCGACTCCCCTCTCAGCGGATGACGCGACGACCCTGACCCGGACTCTGCGCCGTATCACTTTCGGGCCTCTGCCGAACGAGGTCGCGCGCGCCCGGGCAATTGGTCTGGAAGCCTTCATCCTCGAACAACTCAACCCCGAGTCGATCCCCGAACCGGACATCCTCGCCCCCTTCGACTTCGAGACTCTGGAAATGAACGCCGGCGAGTTACTGCGGGTGGACCCTCCCGGTCGCCCCATCGGTGAATTGATGGGAGCGACCCTGGCACGGGCTGTTTTTTCGCCGCGTCAACTCTACGAGAAAATGGTCGTTTTCTGGAGCGACCATTTCAACATTTACATTCGCAAGGGCATCGAGCGTGCCTTGAAGCCTGTGGATGACCGTCTCGTGATTCGCCCCCATGCTTTGGGGCGTTTTCACGATCTCCTCTCCGCCTCAGCCCATAGCCCGGCCATGCTGTATTATCTGGATAACGCCTCCAGCACGAAAGAAAAACCCAATGAAAATTACGCACGCGAGTTGTTGGAACTGCATACCCTGGGTGTGGATGGAGGCTATACCCATCAGGATATCGTCGAGGTTGCTCGTGCCCTGACCGGATGGTCTATTACTCGCCCACGCCGTTTTTTCGGCGGTGGTGGCGAGTTCGTCTTCCGTCCTCGCCTGCACGATACGGGCCCAAAGACCATCCTCGGTCAGAGTTTCCCCGCCGGTCAAGGCGTGGAAGACGGCGAGCAGTTGCTCGACCTTCTATCCCACCATCCCTCCACGGCTCGCTTCATCAGCACCAAACTGGTGCGTCGTTTCGTCGCCGATGAACCGCCGGAAGATCTGGTGACGCGCGCGACTCAAACATTTCAGGAGACCGACGGTGATATCGCCGAGGTCATGCGCACCATTCTCACCTCCGATGAGTTGCGCGCCTCACTGGGAGGCAAACTCAAGCGTCCCTTCGAGTATCTTGTCTCTGCCTTGCGCCAGACTCAGGCTGAAATCGAGCCGAATCGTGCCTTGTTCCGTTATCTGACGATGATGGGGCAACCGTTGTTCCATTGGCCTACACCCGATGGATACCCCGATGTCGCTGCGGCCTGGATGGGCACCGGGAGCCTCCTGGCGCGCTGGAACTTCGCTCTTGCCCTGGCGTTTAACACAATCCCCGGCGTGCGCGTCGACTGGGATGTGCTTGCCGGAGAGGCTTCCGCACCGGAGGGTGCTTTGGACACTTTGAGCGACCGTTTTCTCGGCGCACCGCTGCCGGAGGAGGCGCGCTCCCTTATCCTGGATTTCCTGAACACCCTGGATGCCGGATTCGTCCTGCCCGCTCTGGGTGCCTTGCTTCTCGCCTCGCCGTATTTTCAGTATCACTGAGGAATACCCGATGTCTCAAACACTTTCTCGC
>RFJH01000324.1 GCA_003694975.1 Anaerolineae bacterium
AGTCGTCCACCACGACCCGGAGACCAACACCTACTACGCTGCCTCCGGCTTCGGCGAGCGGTCGCACTGGTTCCGCAACATCATGAAGACGCCGCAAGTCACCATCCAGGTGGGGCGACGCAAGATGCGCGCCGTCGCCGAGCGCCTTTCCGTGGAGGAGGGCGAGGCCGTTTTGCGGCAATACGCGCAAAAGCACCCTGCTGCCCTGCGAGAACTGAGCCGATTCATGGGTGTGCCTTACGACGGCACCCCGGAGAGCCTGCGCCGTATGGCCGGTCTCATCCCCGTCATCGCGTTTCGCGTCCGTTCGTGAAGATTGTCGCCCTGCGGCCCAATTCTTATCATCTCGGAAGGAGGTTCCCAATGGAAATCCTGTTGCTTGTCCTTGCCATGCTCATCGTGGGTGTCATCATTGGCTTTGTCGCCGGCCTGATCTGGAAAGACAACCGCCCTATCGGTGTGAGTGGGGACTACGGTGTGGCCATTGTCTCTGCTGTTGCTATTGGCCTGATTGATTACTACGTCATCCCGGCCATGGGCTTCAGCGACACGCTGAAATGGCTCGGCGTTGCCATTGAACCCGCTGTAGGGGCACTCCTCATCCTCTGGCTCATTCGCTACGCCAAACGCTAAGCGATCCGCCGTCCTTATGGCTATCATCGAGACCCACGCCCTGACACGCACCTTCAAGAAAACCCGCGCCGTGGACTCTCTCGACTTGAAGGTTGAACGCGGCGAACTCTTCGGTCTGATCGGTCCCGACGGCGCGGGGAAGACCACCACTCTGCGCCTTCTCGCCGGCCTGCTCGATATCACCGAAGGTGAGGCGACCGTCGCGGGCTACGACCTGAAAACCCGGGCCGAGGCGATCAAAAAACACATCGGCTACATGGCGCAGCAATTCAGCCTCTATGCCGAACTGACCGTCCTGGAGAATCTGCACTTCTTCGCCGAAATCTACGATGTTCCCCCTGCAGAACTTGCCGGGCGCACCGAACGCCTCCTGGCCTTCGCCGGCCTGACCGAATTCAAACACCGCCGCGCTGCCCACCTTTCCGGCGGGATGCAGAAGAAACTCGCCCTGGCCTGTACCTTAATCCACGAGCCGGAAATCTTGCTCCTGGATGAACCCACCACCGGCGTAGACCCCGTCTCCCGCCGCGAATTCTGGAATATCCTCACCGATCTGCACTTGCAGGGAACGACCATCATCGTCAGCACCCCGTACATGGACGAAGCCGACCGCTGCTCACGCGTCGGGCTGATGTACGCCGGGAAACTGGTGGCCTGCGATTCCCCGCGTGCCTTGCGGGAGCGCCTGAACGCCGACGTAGTGGAAGTGCATCCGGCGGACTGGCGCGCTGCACGCCGTGTCATCGCCGCGCTGGATGGCGTCCGGCAGGTGCAGACCTACGGTGAAGCCCTGCACGTCCTGGTAGACCACGGCGAGCGCAGACTCAGGGAGATTACTCGTGCCCTGAAAAAGGCCTCCATCACCGTGCACAGCATCCGCCTCGCCCCGCCGCGCATGGAAGAGACCTTTATCGCCATGATCCAGGCACTCACCTCCTCCCCCGACCATCCAACCACCTGACTATTCGACCACCCGACCATCCGACCACCCGACCCTCAGACCATCCGACCATCTACCTATCCATGAAGCACATCCTCGCTGTCACCCGCAAAGAATTCCTTCACATCCTGCGCGATCGGAGCACCCTCTTTCTGGTACTCTTCACACCCACGCTGCTCCTGCTTTTCTTCGCCTACTCGCTGACCGTAGACATCCAGCACGTGGAGATCGCCGTCCTGGATTATGACCGTTCCGCGGCCTCGCGGGCATTCGTCCAGCAAATTACTGCCGGAGACGATCTCGATCTGTACGCCCAGGTCACCTCATTTGAAGAACTCGACCGTCTCTTACTCGAAGGGAAAATTAAGGCTGCCCTTATTATCGCTCCGGATTTCTCGGAGTCCCTGATGACGTTGCGGGGCACGCCGTTACAAGTGTTGATAGACGGCACCGAACCGGAGAGCGGCAGTTTCGCCGTAGACCATATCGCTCGCCGGGCAGAGGCCTTCGTCACCGAGACGTTGGGCGCGCAACTGGAAGCCAGAGGATTGAGCGCGGCTTCGCTCGAACCGTTGGACATTCGCGTACGTGCCTGGTTCAATCCGAGCCTGAAGCCGCGCAACGACCTTGTCCCAGGGTTGATCTCAATGGTTTTGGGGATGCCTGCTCTTTCCGTTGCCCTGGCCATTGCCCACGAACGCGAGCACGGCACGCTGGAACAATTGATGGCCACCCCCATCGGGCGCGCAGAACTCCTGATCGGGAAAATCATTCCCTACCTGTTGGTCGGCCTGTTCAACGTAGTGCTCATGCCTGCCCTGGCGATTGCGTTGTTCCACATCTCGCTCAACGGCAGTTTTCTGCTCTTTTTTGCCCTGTCTGCCGTCTTCTTGTTTGCCATCCTGAGTATGGGTGTGCTGATCGGTGTCTTCATGCGCACCCAGGCGGCGGCTTTGGCGCTCTCCTTCCTGCTCATCTTCTATCCCGGTTTCTTCCTTACCGGCATCTTCTTCCCGCTGGCATCCATGCCCGAAGTGGTTCGCCTGGAAGCCATGTTTCTGCCCGGCACGCCCTACGCAACCATCACGCGCGGCATCTTCCTCCCCGCTGTCGGCATAGATGTCTTATGGCCGTATGTCGTCATGCTCTTGTTCCAGGCGGTGGTCTTCACTGCCGTGGCTGCGCTCTTCTTCCGCAAAAAACTCGCCTGACCGACTTTCGACTATGATTTCTCGCATTCTCGCTCTGGTCAAAAAAGAATTCATCCACCTCCGCAATGATTGGTGGCTTCCTGCCTTCATGCTCATCGGCGGCTTGATGGAATTGATCATGGTCGCCTGGGCGACCTCGCGCCCCATCACCAACCTCCCCATCCTGGTGGTGGACTACGACCGCAGCGCGGCAAGCCGCCAGGTCGTGACTGCCCTGGAGAACACCGGCACGTTCAACTTGCTGGGCTACGCTCCGGACGAGGCGACCGTCCGCGTGGCCGTCGAGCGCGGTGAAATCAACGCGGCTGTGATTATCCCTCCCGATTTCAACGAAAAAATGACCGATCCCGATGGCAGACCCCAACTGGTCGTCATCCTCAACGGCGCGGAAAGCATCCCCGCGACCGAGGCGTTACGCGCCGTGCAGGGTGTGGCCGCCGAGATCAACCGGAACCTGGTCATACAGCGTCTGGGGATTCCGTCGGAGCAGTTTGAAGGCTTTGATTTCAGTCTGCGTGTCTGGTTCAACGAAGCGCTCAAAGATGCCTTCTACACCACTCCCGCCGAGTTCGGCCTGATGCTGGAGTTCGTCGTTCTCCTGTTTGCCGCCCTGACCTTTGCCCGCGAGCGCGAGTTGGGCACCCTGGAGCAACTTCTGGTCATGCCCTTCTCGTCCCTGGAAATCATCATCGGCAAATCCATCCCCGTCCTTCTGATTTCCTACACGGATTTCCTGCTCATGCTCATCATCATCCGCTTCGTCTTCGGCCTGCCGATGCGCGGTTCGCTGGCGCTCCTGCTACTCATCGCCTTCGGCTACATGCTCGTGGAACTGGGCAAAGGGCTGGTCATCTCCGTCGTCTCACATACCCAACACCAGGCCTTCCTGTTGGTCATGTTGGTCGGTATGACCGATTTCATGTTCACCGGCTACGCTGCACCGGTGGAGGGAATGCCCAAAATCTTGCAGTGGGTCGCCAATGTGATTCCGGCCAACCACTGGCTTACCATCCTGCGCGGCATCATGCTCAAAGGCGCCGGCCTCGACGTGCTCTGGCCTAACCTTCTGGCGCTTATCGTCCTGGGTGCCATCATCCTCACATTCTCCTTGCGCTTCGTCCGTCGCGCCCTGGATTGATCAACATCCCATCCGACTGATTTGCTGACCTATGAACTACGCCATCCAGGCACACCAACTCACCAAGCGTTTCGGCGATTTCACCGCCGTGGATCACATTGATTTTGAAGTCCGTCGTGGCGAGATTTTCGGATTCCTCGGCCCAAACGGCTCTGGAAAGAC
>RFJH01000058.1 GCA_003694975.1 Anaerolineae bacterium
AACTGGCCCCCGGCCAGGAAGAATTCGTACACCTCTCGTTAGGCCGCCAACTGGTCGGGGGACTCCCGTTTCTGTACCCCGGCCTGACCATTGCCCAGGAGCGGGCCTGGTTGGGGTTGGTCTATGTATTGCCCTATGCCACCCTGGGATGGCTGACCTTTTGGCGGGCGCGTGCCCGACCTCTTGCCGCCTGGCTACTGGCGGGACTGTGGGGGATGCTTTTCCTGCTTCAAGGGCCGATCCATCCCCCCCTGATCCTCTCCGCGCTCCTCACCGTCCTGGCCTGGGGCGCACCGTTATCGTTTGGGATCCCGATACTGGTTGTGGCATCTTACTACGCCGTTATCTCTCGTTATACGTGGGTTTTCGCGCCGGCGATGTGGATCGGGATGCTGGAGTGGGTCTCGGATGACTGGTCTCAAGGAAAACTTTCGCGGCGAGGATGGACGCGCGTGCTTTCCCTGGTCGTTGCCGGCTTGTTCGGTGGGACAGTCCTGCCTAACCTCGTGGCGACGTTTGTGGATGCGATGAAAGGGACGGGCTTCTCCGTGCGTTTTACGGACCAGCCTTTACTCTGGTACCGTCTCTTCCCGAACGCGACCTATCGTCCGGGCATCCTGTTGGGGTTGTTGATCGCGGTCGGCCCTCTGGTTGCGGTTCTGTTCTACCTGGTACGAAAACGGCATTGGAGGTTGTATTTTTGGCAGAAGGCGGCTGTCATAGCCCCTTTGTTCGCCTTCCTCGTCGTCGGCCTGATTGTCAGCACCAAGATCGGCGGCGGCGGCGACCTGCACAACCTGGATATGTTCCTGATCGGCCTTTTGTTCACCGCGGCCCTCGCCTGGAAAGCGGGAGGAATGGAGTGGCTTGAGAGGGTGGGAAAGTCATCGTGGATGACCCGTTCTCTGATTGTGCTCATGCTCGCCTTGCCCGCATACCACCCCTTGATGACGTTGCGCCCGATTTCCTTCGCCGATGACCTGGCGCGCGTCGCCACCCTGACCGACGTGGAAGACCCACGCATCGCCCGCAGCCCAAAGGCGATGGGCTCCCTGCCCGGACGCGCCGAGGTGGAGGAGGCTCTATCCCTCATCCGCGCCGAGGTCGACGCGGCGAAGGAGCGCGGCGAGGTGCTGTTCATGGATCAGCGTCAGTTGCTTACCTTTGGATACATCCGCGATGTCCCGCTGGTTGTGGAATACGAGAAGAAGTACCTGATGGACCAGGCCATGGCCGACCACGCCGCGTACTTCGAGCGTTTCTACCGGGACCTGGAAGCCCATCGCTTCTCCCTCATCGTGACCAACCCGCTACGCGCTCCCATCAAAGACCGTCAATATCAGTTCGGCGAGGAGAACAATGCCTGGGTGAAGTGGGTTACCCTCCCCGTGCTGTGCTATTACGAACCTCTGGAGACCCTCTCCGAGGTGCGCGTGCAGTTGCTCGTGCCGCGCCAGGAACCGACCGAGTGTGTGCTTCCTGAGGAAATCTACGGAGCGAACGATGAATAATGCCGTCTCCCTGCTGCTCTGGGCCGGGTGCTGGGGGGTGGGTGGTTACCTGCTGGCCGTCGCCATTTTCGCTCTTCCCTCTCGCGAACGCCTGCCGGTGGGACTCGGCCTCGGCTTGGTCGCGCAGACCTTTCTGGCGAACCTCCTGAGTCTCGTCCTCCCCGTCCCGCTCTCGTTTTGGGTCGCCGCGTTCCTGATGCCGATCGCGGGCGTGCTCCTTGCCTGGCCGCTCCTCGTCCGCCGCGAGGGGAGGCGTTTCACCTTTCCGCTCTCGCAGGCGCTGGCTCTGGCTCTCCTGACGTGGGTGATGACCGCCATCGGGCGCGGACTGGCGATCTTTGATGACTACCAGAACGTCCCCACCGTCTCCCTCATGGCGACCGGCGAAGTCCCGCCGCGCTTCGCCCTGGACCCGAACCTGCGCTTCGGCTACCACTACTTCCTCCTGCTCTTCGCTGCCCAGATGCAGCGCCTGGGAAACCTCTTCCCGTGGAACGCGCTCGACCTGGCGCGCGGCCTGCTGGTGGCGCTGACCCTGCTGCTCACCTACGTCTGGGTCTGGCGCATGACGCGCAGCCGCCTGGCCGGGTTCCTGGGGGCGGTCTTCGCCGCGTTCTCCGCCGGTGCGCGCTGGCTGCTGCTTCTCCTGCCACCAGGGGTAATCGAGAGCCTTTCCTCCCAGGTGACTCTCATCGGCTCCGGCGCGCAGACCGCGCCCACACTGGCCGAAGCCCTGCGGACGTTCTGGGGACTCAACGGCGATGGGCCGATCTCCTTCCCCTTTGCCTTCGTCAGTGGCATGAAGCATCCCCTGGTGTTGAGCCACGGCGGCACCGGCGCAATGGGGAACGTGATCTCTATGCTCATCCTCATCCTCTACCGACGCTGGCGTGACCGTCGCGCCGCGGCGGTGTTGGCCGTCCTGCTGGCCTCCCTCGCCCTGGTCTCGGAAATCCATTTCCTGGCGTTGTTCCCTCTCCTGGCTCTGGCGGTGGCGTTACACGCCCTTTCTCATCGCCGGGCGCACGTTCCGCGCAACGCGCGGCGGTGGGTTATCGTGATGTCCATCGCCCTCCTTATCGCCCTTGTCCAGGGGGGCGTGATCACCGAGATCGCGCGCGGCCTCCTCCTGCGCCTGAGCGGCGCGGCGGAACGGACGGCCTACCACACCTTCCACTTTGCCTTCCAATGGCCGCCCTCCGTCGTCTCATCCCACCTGGGCGTGCTCACGCTGACCAACCCCACGCATCTCCTTCTCGTCTTTCTGGAAGTGGGCGTCATCCTGCTCGCCCTGCCGCTCACGGTGGCCTGGGGAATGAAGATGCTGCGTGCGCAACGCTGGTGGGAGGCCATGCTCATCGTCGGGATGGGGATCGGCGTGGCGGCGACCGTCATTCACTACTCCGGCACGGCGGGCATCAGCGCCAACGCCCGCCTCTTCGGGGCGTTCCACGCACCCATCGCCCTCTACGCCTTCCCGCTGACCTGGGTCTGGGCGCGCGGGCGGGGCCAAAACGTCCGCGTGGTCGCCGCGGCGCTTGGGCTGGTGGCCGTCTTCGGAGGGATGCTGACGTTCGGGATCGAATTGATCGCGACGCAAAAGCCTCAGTTGCCCACCTTCATCCACGAAATGGACGCGCGCATGATGAAGCGA
>RFJH01000325.1 GCA_003694975.1 Anaerolineae bacterium
GTTCCTCGGGAGCAAGTTGCCCCAGGCAGAGCAGGCAATCACCACGGTCTTCTTCGCTCTGGCCATGTGGGGCCCCGGCATCGCGGCGGTGGTGGTGACCAAAGTCATCGCCGGACGGCCTCTCGGCGACCTGGGGTTGGGGCGACTTGGCCCCAGGCGCTTCTACCTGTGGGCCTGGCTCCTGCCGCCTCTTCTGGCCGTGACGACGGGGGCGGTGACGCTCCTGTTCGGCTTCGGCAAGTTCGATCCGGGGTTCAGTGCCATTCGCGAGGCGTTGGCCCAGGCTCCCGGCGGAAACGCCATTCCACCGGCGGCAGTCGTCGGCCTGCAAGTGCTTCTGGCGCTCACGCTGGCCCCGTTTTTCAACGTGTTGTTCGCGCTGGGAGAGGAGTTGGGCTGGCGCGCTTTTCTCTTGCCCCGCCTCTTGCCGCTTGGTCAGTGGAAGGCAATTGTGTTGACCGGTCTGATCTGGGGTCTCTGGCACGCGCCGGCGATCTTGCAGGGGTTGAACTACCCAGAGCACCCCGTGGCCGGGGTGGGGATGATGATGGTCTTCACCACCCTGCTGAGCGTCATCTTCTCCTGGCTTTATTTGAACACGGGAAGCCCGTGGGCGCCGGCGCTGGCGCATGGCTCGGTCAACGCGAGCGCGGGGCTGGCCGTGTTGTTTCTGCGCCCCGACCTTGATCTGGCCCTCGGTGGCACGCTGGCGAGTGTCAGCGGCTGGGTGGGAATGACGCTTTTCGTGGGGTGGCTGGTGGTCACGCGTCGGCTGCCGGTGCGCGTGGGGCGGGGGACCACGCCCCGGTCCGGGAGCGAGGCGGGAGAGGTTGAGGGTTAGAACACTTGTTCGATTTTATCCCCTCTCCAGGTAGGCCACGGCGCGTCCCTGCGCTTCGTCCAGGATCAGGGTCAACGAATGGCCGGGGCGATAGTCCTCCACGTCGATCAGGCGCAGGCAGGAGAGGACGGACGCCTCGCTTTGGATGTGTTCGGGGAGACGGTTGGGGGTTTCGTAGAAGAAGGCGCGGTTGAAGAGAGTCTCCGGATCGTCGAGGTAGATGGCGAGGGGGTAGACCTGGGCTTCCATTAAGTCCTGGAAAAAGTGGGTGCCGAAGGACGGTTCGGGGGCCGCGCCGATCTCATGGCCGGAGAGTTCGATCAGGGCGCTGGTGTTGTAGATATCGGCGAAGGTGATGTGGACTCCCAGGTCTGGCGAGTTCGTGCCCCAGCGCCCCGGGCCAATGGTGATGAACGTCTGGCCTTCCAGGGCGGCGTTGACGCGACCGATGGCGCGCTCCAGTTTGTTGCGCTCGGCCTGTGAGGGGAGGGCGAAGTAGCCTTCGGGTGCGACGAAGAGCACGTAGCGTATATCACGCACCACACCCGGCGGGACCATGCCGCGCGTGGCGAAGATGATGTCCTCGTCCGGCAGGTCGGCGGGGAGGTGACCTTCGGTGGCGTCTTGCAGGTGGCTTTGGGGGCGGCATTGCAGGAGGGTGATCTGGATGCGAGGAGAGGGCTGCTCAGGCTCCAGGACGCGCACGGTGAACTCGGTATCTACGGGGGAGTGGTAGTGCCGTTCGAGCAGAGAGAGGAGAGTGCGCATGTAGTCGGCGAAGGGGGTATGACGGAGGAGGCCCTCGAAGGTGATGATCAGGTGCTCGGGTTTGACGAGGCGGGTGCGCACTTCGCCCAGATAGCCCTCGCGATTCACCTGTGCCAGGTAGCGCAGGGGGGGATAGTCGCCGCGCAGGACTTCCGTCACGGGCAGGGTGCGAAAGGCGTTTTGCTTCAGGTCAATCAGGTCGACGTATCGCTGGGAGTAGCGCTGGATGGTCTCGACGGAATCGGCGGGATGCAGGGTGGGATGGCTGAGGGCGACCAGACGGGGGTAGTCGTTGCCGACGCGCTCGACGGCGCGTGTGCCCAGCCCCCAGACCAGGCGGACGAAACCGTCCTCGCGGCGGATCTGGGGAGACCAACGGTAGAGGTTGCGGCTGAAGGCCACGCCTGCGGCGTGGGGGAGGTAATAATCGCCAAAGCGTTCTCCTTCTACGACCTGGATCAGAATGGCGATGCGCTCATCGTAATCCAGGAGTCCCATACGGCGGCGGTAGAGGAGGGGTTCGGGGCGCAGCCCGCTGGCGTAGACGCGGGCGATGGCCTCCGTCAGGGCGTCCAGGTTCTCTTCCGGCGTGCCCTGATTGGGGCAGAAGTAACTATCGTACTTTCCGGCGAAGGAGGTGCCGAAACTATCTTCGAGCAGACTTGAGGAACGCACGATGAGGGGCTGTTTCCCCACCTCGTCGAGCAGTTCGCGCAGTTTCTCCAGGATTTCATCGGGGAAGCGTCCGGCCAGGAACTCGCGTTGCAGGCGGGGGTGCTCGGCGCGGATTTGTTCCTCCGATTTGTATTTCTGGTCTGCCCAGTGCATCAGCCCATTGAAGGACATGAAGGAGTACATCACATCGGAGCCGAGGTAATAGGAAACCGGCGTGCGAATGCACTCCCGTACCTCCGCCGGAGCGACCTCGCGGAGGATGCGCTCGGCGAGCAACATCCCCGCCGATTTCCCCCCGATCTTCCCGTGGCCGATCTTGCGCAAGTAGATGTTTTTTAAATCGGCCACCGTGAACCATTGCTTGGCGATGTTGATATAGGCCAGGTGGTCGCTGATCATGGTGCGGATCAAGACCACCTTGATCTCTTCCAGACGCGCTTGCAGGTGCTTGCGTTCCCCGGCAGGCATGCGCTCGATGGCTTCCCCCTGGGCGAAGAGCATGGCCTGCGGCGCCAGTTCCGGGTTGAAGGTGACCATATCCGGCGCTTCGCCGCGCTCGTTCAACACCTCGCGCACAATCTCCTCGAAGCGCTCGTAGGGCAGGTTGTAGGCGAAGTAGAAATCGGTGAGCGCGTCGCGCACGCGCGCCAAGCGTAATTCCCACATCTCCGGCGATTCCTCGGCGAAGGGGTCCTGTAAGCCCTCGCGCTTTTGAGAGAGGATGGCCTTCTCCCGCACCTCGCGCTCGAAATCCCGCTGGTTGATGATGCCACGTTCAAAGAGTTCGCGTCTCATGCGCGCCCGGATTTTATCGGCCAGGATGGGGTAGCGTGTGAGGGTGAGGTGGATATTGAGGATGTGGTCGGTGGAAGGAGGGGGGATGGTCATGGGGGAATATCAACGAAGTGCCCGGCGGCGGTGCTGCGCAGGCACTTCGATGAAGGAGTGGAGGGGGAGACGAGTGGTGGGGAACAACGTCACCCCAGGTGCATGGGCATAATGACGTGGATGAAACGATCGTCGCCGACGGGTCGGACGACTCCCGGCGCGTTCGGTGCGGTGGTCTCCAGGGCGACGTTGGGGGTTTTGATGACCTCCAGCACCTCGCGCAGGAAGCGCACGTTGAAGGCGATCAGGAGGTCGCTGCCGTCTACGGTGGCCTCGATGATGGTCTCGTTCTTGCCGGTCTCTTCGGAGATGGCGGAGACTTCCACTTCGCTCGGCTCCATCTCGCTCCGGGCGGTCTTGATATCCAGGCGCACGACGTTCGTCCCCTCGCGGGCGAAGATTTCGGCCTGCTTGCAGGCCTTGAGCAGGGATTCGGTCGCGACCAGGGTGCGTGAGGTATAAGAGCGCGGGATGATTTGCTTGTAATCGGGGAACGTGCCCTCGATCAGTTGCGAGACGAGTTCGACATTGCCGGCGCGGAAGATGACCTGTCCGCGTCCATCCGGCACGACCATGGCGATCTCTTCTTCCTCTGAGGCGGAGAGAATGCGTGCCAGTTCGTTCAGGGCGCGCGCCGGCACGATGATGTTGACCGCCTGCGGGGCCGGCGTATCCAGGGTCGCCGTGCGAACCGAGAGGCGGAAGCCGTCCGCCGCGGCCATGGTCACCTGGTCCCCGTCCACGGTCACCGAGACGCCCATCAGGACGGGGCGCGCCTCGTCGGTCGAGGCGGCGAATGTCACCTGCTGCACCATCTCTTTGAACTCATCGGCCTTGAAGCGCACGGCACCGTCCATTTCCGGCACCGGGAAAGGCGGGAACTCTTGAGAGTCGATGCACTTGATATCCGTGTTCGATGTGCCACAGCGCACGTTGAGCGTTTGGGTCTCCACGTCCAGGCTCAGATGGACCTGGTCACTGGGGAGGGTGTGGACCAGGTCGGCAAACGTGCGCGCCGGCACGGTGGTGGACCCCTCCTCTTCGATCTTCGCGCCGATCCAGCAGGTGATGCCGAGTTCCAGGTTGGTCGCCGAGAGCCGCAAACGTCCTTCGTCTGTCGCGACCAGCACGTTGGCCAGGACGGGTAAGGTGGTGCGCGGTGAGACGGCACGGGAGACCACGCCCAGGCCTTGTGCCAGGTTTTCTTGCAGGACGGTTACTTTCATCTTCGCCCTCCGCAGGGGGTTTTGTTGAGAAAGTATATCATTAATCCAGGGCCTCCATGAACATTCCCAGGACGATCAGGGCGATTTGCAGGGTGAACAGCGCGGCCAGGACGTATGCCACGATAAGCCAGGGCGATGTCCCACCCGAACCGCTCGTTTCCCCTTCCTCGGCCAGTTGACGGACGGCCCGACCGAGGCGCGCCGCTGCCCGCCGGAACGACGGTCTCCCTCCCCGCAGCCATATCCACCCCTCGGCCTCTTTCGCCTCGCCCGGGACCACAAGCCTGAACCCCTCAAATTCGCGCAACCACAACCGAAGCGCTTCCGGCGGCTCTACCGCCGTTTTTTCGGAGAGGACGACGGCCTTGAACATCTCCCGTTCCTCGGGGGCTATCCCTTCTTTGATGGGACGCACGCTGAGGGGCACCTGTGGGGCCTGGCGTTTGATCTCCCTGGCGGTCTGCTCACCGATCGTCCCCTCGCCGGGGTCTATCACCAGGACGGGGAAGCGCTCCTGACGTGCCTGGAGCACACGGGCGCTCAATTGCCCGTCCCGGCGCAGTACCCACAGATGGTACGTCAACAAGACGGCGAAGAGGACGAGAAGAGAGAGCGTGTTCAGGGTGTCCTGGGTGAAATCGGGAGGTTTTTCGCCCAGCGCCCGCTGGATGAGCAGGAAGAGGACGTGTGTGGCCGTCGCCATCCCACCGACCACGCCGACGAACAGTACCAGGTAGAGATACCCTCGCCGGGTGATGGAGCGACGAGCGCGCTCCCCTCTCTCCTGAGCCTCTTTTGGAGCGCGGACCTCGCCGGGCCACGCCTCGGCTTGCAGAGGTTTCCAGGAGGTCAGCCACAAGGGGAGACCGATCAGAATGGCCGCCAGTGCCTGGGCGATGTCAACGCGCACCGCCGCCCAACCTGTTACGTTGAGAGCGAGGTCTATCAGAGAAGTGAGCAACGCTGCCGTTCCGAGGAACGTGGCACCCAGGCCGGGCAGGGAGAAGAGAGTGCGGTACAGTCGCCGTGCTCCCTCGCGAGGCGCGTCTTCGTTCAGGGACGCCAGTGTCCGTTTCAGATGATGGGCGTGATATGTCCAGAGGATGCTCATGGGGATTCCCATGGAGAGCGGTCCGCCGATTTCGCCCATGATGTCGCCGAACGACAGCCTCTCGCCCAGGGCAAGGCGTAGCAGCACGGCCAGCACGACGCCGCCTGCCATGAGAGCAGCCCAGGCACCGAGCAGCACAAAGAGATACAGCACGGCCAGACGCAGGCGCGATTCGCGCTCGGCGGCCTCCTCCAGCGAACGCTGGACGGTCTGCCAGGCGAGCAGCCAGATCGGGAGGCCGATCAGGAGCAACGCCAGGCCATTGGCCAGCCAGGATTCGTCGGCCAGGCCGACCGGCCCCCCTGCCAGATTTCCGAACAGATACCGCAGTATCCGTTGTATACCGAACACTCCCAGCCCCAGGCCGTAGATCACCCACAGGTAGCGGTACAGGCGACGCACCTCTTGCCAGGTTTCTACCTCGTCGGCGTATTTGCGGTCGTCTCGCAGGACGAGGGCAAAATACCCCGCCGGGATGCCGTTCATCGCCATGGCGATGAGGTTGTCGCTGAGGGTCTGGTCGCCTCCCAGGAGGGCTGCGTCTGCCGGGAGGCCAAAGGCGGTGACCAACCCCCTGGCCA
>RFJH01000326.1 GCA_003694975.1 Anaerolineae bacterium
AGAGTAGACCTGAAAGCCACCCTGGCCGATCTGGCAACCTCGCGCAAAGGGGGGGAACGATTGGAAAACCACTTGAAATCTCTCTACGAGACGGAATGCGCTGCCTGCGGTGAGCGCGTCGTCGCGCGGGCTTTCCTCTGGCAACGTGACGAGGAGGTTCCTTTCGCGCGTATCTATCACTGTCCCTTGTGTGGCGAGGGCGAGCGCTCTGCTCCGGCTACGCCAGCCGACCACGAGCGCACCATGCGCATCGCTTCCGCGGCGGGGCTGCATCGCGCGCGCGCCCTGGAGCGGGTGGCCACTCTCAATGATCCGGACCGCGAACACGCCGAAAAGGCTTTGAACCACTACCTGCCGCGCGCCGTCTATGCCCTGGGCGTTTTGATCAATCGCCTGGACGCTCTCGACCTCTCGCCGGAGCGCCGCCGTCACTTATCCGCCCTTCTTCTGACGGCCTGCGACGCGGCGAATACTCTCTGGCCTTACCCCACGGCTCGGCCACGACCGCGTCAGTTGACCACGCCGACGCAGTTCTACGAGCACAACGTCTGGCTGGCCCTGGAAGAAGGGATCGAGGTCTGGGCGAACGGCGCGCCCCCTGTGCCGCTGACACACTGGCCACAGGAACCACCCGAGAGCGGCGGCATTTGTCTCTTTGATGGAAGAATGCGCGACCTGGCCGGGCGCGTTCAGCAGGGAGAGACGTTGGAGGCAGCCCTGGGAGTCTTCCCACGACCCAATCAGGCTTTCTGGACTCTCTCGGCTTTGTGGGCCGGCTGGTTGTGGGGACGGGAAGTGGTCGGCCCGTTCAAGCGCATTTTGCGGCGCAGGCGGTACGACTGGCACTGGCATGCTGAAGGGGTGTACGCCGCGTTGCGGCACCTTCATCGTCTGCTCATGCCGGGGAGACCATTTTTTGCTTTGCTGGCCGAGCCAGAGCCGTCCTTTCTCACAGCCGTTCTGGTCGCGGGAGTTGCTTCGGGTTTTCAACTGATCGGTGCAGCCATGCGTACCCACCACGACCCCATTCAATTGCACTGGCGGCGGTCGGTGTCCCCTCTTCGTTCAAAAAAACCGCCACAAACTCAACGGGCAAGAGATGCGATTCTGGAGTGTTTGCGCCAACGTGGAGAGCCGACGACCTACCTGAGATTGCATGCCGCTGCTTTGATGGCATTGGCCGCCGATGGGGCGTTGGTGCAGGAAGGCATCCCCATCTCCGAGGCCTTTTCGCGGGCGCAGCGCGCGGTCCATCAGGCGCTTGAGGAAGAGGACTCTCTGATCCGCTATGGAGGCAGCGAACACAGCCTGGAGGTCGGCTTGTGGGGACTGCGTGGCGAGGGGGAAACTCCCCTCACCGACCGTGTGGAGATGAGCGTGGTGCGTTTCCTGCAGCGCCATCCCGGTTGCACTTTTCCCGAGGTGCAGGCAGCAGTGAATTCCGAATTCCCCGCCCTGCTGACGCCATCTTTGGGGCTGCTCATGGAGGTGCTGCGCTCGTATGGCGTGGAACAAGAGGGTCGCTGGCATCTACGTGAGGAGGATTCCCCTTCTGCCCGCCGCGCCGACCTGGCCGCGATGGCCGATTTGATTGAAAGCATCGGACGACGGCTTTCTTACCGCACGCGTCGTTCTCCGGCTGGCGCTCTCCTGTGGGACGAAGATGGGAAGACGGCATACGCCTTCTACGTGCTGGCCTCGGCGGTGATCGGGCGCATCCTGGATGAGAATCCCTATCCCCCCGAGCGCAGCCTGATCGTCCTCCCCGGCGGAAGGGCAGGACTCCTGGCCTATAAACTACGCCGTGACCCCGCTCTGGAAGAGAAAGCGCGCCACTGGCGCTTTGTCAAATTTCGCCTTCTGCGTGCGCTGGCGGAAATCCCTCTCCTTACTCGCCAGACCTGGAGAGAGCAACTCGAAAGCGACCCTGTCGAACGGGCGCAGGGACAATTGATGTTGTTCTGACGTGGATGCGGAGGGAGGAAACCTGTCAAACCCCGCCGACGAAGTGCTCCGCGATTCGGGTTAGAGGACCTCTGCCAGGAAATCCTGCAACGCCGTAGCCACGGTGGCAGGTTGTTCCAGCATGACCATGTGGCCGGCCCCCTTCACCAGTACCAGGCGCGAATCGGGGATCTTCTCGCGCAGATACTCGGAGTAGCGCGGCGGGGTGAGTTTATCCTCCGTGCCGCATAGGATCAGGGTCGGGACGCGAATCTTTCCCAGTTTGTCCATCACATCGAAAGCATCGCAGGCGACAAAGTCGCCGTGCAAGACGGTCGGGCGCGTCTCGGCCATGCGTTGCGCGGCGAGGGACTTCAATTCGGGGGAGACCTCCGGTCCGAACGCCCAGTCGGTGATCATCTGCACGGCGGTCTCGAACGTCGCCTCGCTGGCTGTGCTCTCCAGGATCGCCGGCGCGACTCGCAGACGCGCTCCCGTCCCGACCAGCCCCAGGGCGTGGACGCGACGGCGATGCTTGAGCGCCAGAGTCAGGGCGATGGCGCCACCCATCGAGTGGCCGACCACAACGGCGGAACGCACTTTCAGCGCCTTCATGAAGTCCACCACGACGCGCGCATACTCCTCGATGGATTGTTTCCCAATTCCTTCTGACTTTCCATGACCGGGCAGGTCCAGGGCATAGACGCGTCGCCCCTCCAGGCGGCGCACCTCCGGCGGCCAATGGAGGCAGGTCCCGCCGGCGCCGTGAATCAGAATCACCGGCACCTGGTCATCCCCTTCGGGTTCGTGGGCAAAGTAATACAGACCGGCAGCGAGTGGCATTCGTCCCTCCCCTGAGAAATCCTACTTGGCGTGATGGAGACGGTCGGCAGCCTCTTCGGTCAGCGGGATGAACACCTGTACGTTCGTGCCTTTGCCGGGCGCCGAATCGATGTGCAACAATCCGTTGACCAGTTCGGTGCGCTCGCGCAGGTTGACCATGCCCAGGCTGCCGCGCTGTTCATAGGCCGCAGTCACTTTCTCCACATCAAAGCCTACTCCATCATCTTGAATTTCGAGCAGCACCAGTCCCTGTTCCAGCGGGTGCAGTCTGACCCAGATGTTGGCCGCGGCGGCGTGCTTGCGGGCGTTGTTGACCGCCTCCTCCACGATGTAGAAGATCACCCCCTGCTTCCCGATCTCCATTTGCTCGACTACACTTTCATCTATCTCGACATGGACATTCTGATCGTACGTCTCGCGCATTTTCTCGGCCATGGCCTCCAGGGCGGCGCGCAGCCCTTGCGATTCGAGCACCAGAGGGCGCAGGGTGAAGAGCATGTGGCGGATCTCTTTCGTCGTGCGCCGCGCCAGTTCCTCGATCTTGAGCAGTTCGTCTGCCACGCTCTTCGGGTCGCGCTCCAACATGCGCCGCGCCAGGTTCAGGCGCATTGCCATCGCGGAGACGGATTGCGTCGGCCCGTCATGCAGGTCGCGCGCCAGTTTCTTGCGCGCCTCTTCCTGCACCTCGATCATGCGCTCCTTCTCTTCAACCAGGTTCTGGTAGAGACGCGCGTTCTGAATGGCGATCACCGATTGCCGTCCCAGGATATCCAGGATCTCGCGGCGATCCGGCGTGAAGTAATCCGGGTCGGGGTGGGCGAAGAGAAGCACGCCATAGACATCGAATCCGCTACGCAAGGGGAAGCAATAGGCCGAGGTACAGGAACGCAGCGCGATGATGCGGCTCAACTCCGGGTCGTAACTCACCCGCGTGCTCAGCACCGGCTCGCCATCGCGAATGGCTTTTCCCAAAATCCCCTCGCTCCCTATGAGTCGGACGCGCATATCGGCGCTGGTGAAGCGTCGCGCCGTCTTCACGCGCAACTCGTTGCCGATGAAGAGCAGTACCGCGCTGACGAGGCGGTCGTCGGGGGTCTCGCCCGCGTCCGGGTTCAGTGCGGTCACGGCCAGGTCGAGGGCCGAATCGAGGACGCGTTTGTAACTCAGTGTCGCCGTCAGGGTGGAGGTCAGGGCGTAGATGGCGCGCAGGCGCTCGTTTTCCACGCGTCGGCGCTTTTCTTCTCGCTCCAGGCGCTCCAGGCGCAGGCGGCGCAGGTGCTCGGTCAACCGTCGCCCCAGGTAGCCGAAAAGGAGGCCGAACAGCAACATTCCCCCTGCAGCGCTCGCAGCCACCAGATAGGAGATCAGGCCGTTGAGGCGCAAAAAAGCGTGCAGCAGGGTGAGGAGCGCCATCGCCGCGGCCACCCCAAGCGCCCCAATGACCTCGTAGTAAACGGCGGCGGTGAGGACAGGCAACACCACTGCCCAAGAGGCCGGGCCGGTCAGACCTCCCTGAAGCCAGAAGAAGATGCCTGCCATGAGCGTGTCCACCACCACTCCCAGCAGGCGATGGCGATTCAGGCGCATGTTCAACCCGGCCAGGACGGTCATGGCCACGTTCCACAACGCCAGAACCATCAAGGGCAGGGCGCCGAGAAGCGACAGGCGGTCTCCCAATGCCAGAGAAACCGTCAGCCCCAGCAGGGAGAGCCAGCGGAGGGAGACGGCGAACCAGTCGGAGATGTAAGGTGTCTCGAAGGTGCGCATCGTGCCAATGATAATCCAGAAACCGGACGGGTGTTATGGGATAAGTATACCAGCCTCGTGCCCTCCTCCATCAGCGCAGCGGATAGCCCATTCGTTCCAGATAAGGAGCAAAGCGTTCGGCCAGGATCTCCTGTTGTGCCCCGTCATAGACCTCGCGGAAGCGACCGATCTTGCCCTTGAAGAAGTGCAATCCTTGCTGCCCGGCCTCCGCCTTCTCCGGTCGGTAGCGTTCCACCACGTCTTGCACCGCCGGGTCCTCGGCGGCGAGACCCAGGAAATCCAGCAGGCGCGCCACCTCGGCGTCGTAGCGCGTCAGGAGGTCTTCGTAACGCATGTAGAGCACCCCGCGTTCGGCCATCCACGCCTCCCAGATGCGCACGTAATCCAGCATGAAGTCCAGTGTTTTCTCGAAATCGGTCAGGTGGGAGAAGGCGTTGGGACGACCCTTCGCCAGGGCGCGTTGACCGTAGTCGTAGGCCGAGAGCATGGCGTCGCGCGGGTCGCGGTAGATGTACGTCACGCGCAGCATTCCCAGGCGCATCAAAAGGCGCGACCAGCGCGTGGGCGCGGAATGCGCCTTGATGACGAACGTGTGCCCCAGCAGGGCAGGCACGAGCACCATCGCCAGCCGCCGCAGGGACAGAACACCGATGTTGCAATTTACCTCGGTGAGAATGCCCTCCAGATGATAGTGCTTGCGAATCTGGCGCGCGTCATCCGCTCCGGCGGTGAGCATCAGGTCGTGGACGAGGTTGTAATGCCAGCCGGAGCCGGCGCGCGGCATCCCCACGCACAAGACGATCATGACCTCTCCTCCTCTCGGGCCCCGACGCGCCGCGCCTCCGCCCACGCCGCCGTCACGCCGACCACCATGCCCAGGTTGAGCCAGATCTTCGGCGTGGCGAAGGAATCCTGTGTCAGGTTGTGCATCCCCACCGCCAGCCACGTGCACAGACCGGCCACGCCGAGGAAACGGGCGAATCCCTCTTCGCGGCGCAGCGCGGTCAGGATGTCTCCCAGGACGGAGAGATAAAAGGCAGCGAAGAAGACGAAGCCCGGCAGGCCGCTCTCGGCCAGCAGGCGCAGGTAGATGTTCTTCGGGTTCGGGTAAAGATGGCTCTCCGGGCTGAGATGACGGGCGATCTCCGGCAGGCGCGTGAGCGCCCATTCCGGCAGGTTGCCGTAGATGTAAAAGCCACTCGCCCCCAGCCCGACCCCCGTCCAGGGGTGCGTCAGGAACGTCCGCGCCGCGCTCACCGCATACGCCATCCGCGCTCCGGCGTAGTTGGCGATGACGTAGTCCACCAGGCTCTCGGCGGAGGCGCTCCACAGGTTGCTGAAATACCCCTTCTGACTCAAGACGAGAAACGCTCCTACCGGCACGGTCAGGAGGAGGACAACCGCCCCGAGGCGCAGAATCCAGCCCCAGAGCCGCTCTCTCAGGGGCAGATTTCCACTCCGAAAGGCCGCGCCGAACCACTCCCAGACCCGGGCCATGCTCTCCCGTCCCGTGAGCAGAATCGTCAGCCCGGAAGCAGCCACGGCGACGAGAATGCCGCCCCGTGAGTACGTCAACAGCAGCAGGCCGCCTGCGGCGAGCAGCAAGGCAACGGTCAGGATGCGGCGGCGATGGAGGGGATAGCGCGTCAGGAGGGCCGCGACGAGCCAGGGCAGGTAGAGCGTGGCGATCTGCCCTGCCAGCCAGGCCGGTTCATACGCCATGCCGGAAACGCGATTCGAGCCGACCAGTTCGCGCAGCGAGAACGCCCGCTGCCACAGCGTGACGACGCGCTTTTCCAGGAGTGGCGTGTAAAACGTTACCGCCTGGACTCCGCTCCAGACCACGTCCAGGGCGAAGCCGATGAAGAGCCATTTGAGGGAGAAGCGCAGATCGGCCTCGCTGCGGTTCATCTGGAGCGCGGCCAGGAAGAACGCCAGGCCGAGGCCCACGGTCACCCAGGCGCGCAGCGCGCGTCCCCAATACGTCTGCCCGCGCAGTTCGGGGGGGGCATAGAGCGCGCCGATGGCGGTCATCAACAGTACCACCAGGGCGAAAAAGGCAAACAGGATCAGACTGCCCGGCAGGCGTTCGGTCCGGCGACGACGCCACAGGCGCACCAGGAGCAGCGGCAGGAGCAGGGCGAGGGGATAGGCCGCCAGCGGGCGCACCTGCGTGGAGCGCCCCAGGAAGGGGAAATAACGGAAACTGGTCACCGGCAGGGTCAGCAAGACCAGCGCCCACAAGAAACGCGCCGGTGCCTCCAACGAGAATCGGGGAAGAGTTCGCCGCGTCACGTTTCCTCCCGCTTCACGAAGAGGACACCCAACGCGGCCAGGGCGGCCACGGTCACCGCGCCGACCAGGGCGTACTCCCCCATCGCCACGCGGCGACCAACGGGCAGGTCGGCGGTCTGGCTCGCGTGGACCTGGATATAGGGGCTGATGCCCAGGGAACGACTCTCCAGGTCTGCCGCATCGGAGGCGCAGGTGCCGCCTTCTTGCAGTTTCTTCAATTCGAGGGCGACGAGCACGCCCTCCTGCGTCCGCTCGGTGAAGACCTGCGCCCAGGTCGCGGCGAGTTGCTGCGCCCGAGCCGGATCGGCGTCATCGGCGAGGAAGTGCCAGCCGCCCTCCTGAGGCTGCGCCAGGTGCAGTTTCCCGTCGCGCAGTTCGGAGACCGAGACTCCGCCCACGCGCGCCGCGACCTCGCTCAGGGTCTCGTCCGCCCAGGCGACCTCGGCCAGTTTGCGCGTCTCGCGCTCCAGGTAGTAGAAGAGTCTGCGGTCCGGTTCCTGGGGCCAGGCGTCTTCCAGGTTGAAATCCACCACCACGGTCGCCTGCGCGCGATAGGGCGGTGGGGCAATCGCATAGAGCGCCGTGCCGAGCAGGGCGCCGACCAGGGCGCTCAGCACCCACAATCGCCACGCTTTCAGCAGGCGAAGCAGGTCGTCAAAAGAGGGAGGGGAAAGGAGGTTGTGCATGGGATATGCTCACTCTCGCGTGCCGTTTTCCTCGGAGGGGGTGAGGAGGCCGAGGCGCTTCTTGCGCCACCAGGTCCACAGAGGGCCGATCGCTTTGCGCAGGTAGTATTTTGCCACAATGACGGCGAAAAAACTCCCGCCATCCCGATA
>RFJH01000059.1 GCA_003694975.1 Anaerolineae bacterium
CCTGCGCGATGAAATCCGCCTGGCTCATTACCTGGACGAGCGTGGGGCAGATTATCTGGTTGCGTTTCCCTCATGGTATCCAATGCTCAGCGCGCGCGGCACAGTAGTGCACACATCCGGAGGGGCATTTGCGCCGGCCCTGGACAAGGAGAACATGACGGTCTATAAATGGCCTTGAGATAGGTTGCCGAAAAGTGTAATGCAAAGGAAATTTTCTTCGAGAAACAATGTGCTATACTCGTAACGCACAAAAGTTTCTGTCTATCCGTTATAACTGGAAGTGGGAATGAAGGAAATCACTGTACTAATCGTTGATGATCACCCTTTGTTTCGGCAAGGTGTGAGGGAAGCACTCTCCCTGGAGGAAGATATCGAGGTCATTGGGGAAGCGGCCAACGGGCGGGAGGCGCTGGAATTGATTCGCGCTCTCCAACCAGACGTCGCCATCCTGGACGTAAACCTGCCGGAGATGAACGGTCAGCAAGTTACCCATCGCGTCACGCAGGAGCACTTGCCAACGCGTATTCTTCTTCTGACAGGGTACGACGATCCCCAGCAAACTCTGCACGCTGCACTGGCCGGTGCGGCTGCCTATTGTGCGAAGGAGATTGAGCCGCAACGTCTGGTGAAGACGGTGCGGGAGATCGTCCAGGGGAAATATGTCATCGGGGAACACCACTTTACCCGCGAGGAACTGGAACGCTGGATTGATGAACAACTGGAAAGTGCGCGGCGTCCCTACAGTGAACCAGGCAACCCCTTCCATCCTCTCTCCGAGCGTGAGATGGAAGTCCTCTCCTGCGTGGTGCGAGGGATGAGCAATAAGGAAATCGCTGCCCTTTTGGGCATCAGCCACCAGACGGTAAAAAATCACATCACATCCATTCTGCGCAAATTCGGCGTGGAAGATCGCACCCAGGCTGTAGTCTATGCCCTGAAGCGCGGCTGGGTGAAACTGCAAGACACGGACATCAAAACCTGAACCTGGAGTGAAAGGCATGCCCGCCACAGAACCCAAACAGTTGCCCGCAGAAAGCGATGGCCTGGATATTCAGGCTGAACTGGAAGAGGTCGAACGCGCGCTGAAAGAAGTGACACTGATGATTGAGCAAAGCCAGGTGGAGGTGAATAAACTGACTCAACGTAATGCAGCGATCACAGCCCACCTGCAGCAGGTGCAAAATCAACTGGATCAAACCCCCGTCCAAGAGATTCGCATGGCTTACGATTCCGCCCTAGATGCTCAACAACGTCTCTTCGTCATGCGCGGCCAATTGGAGAAATTACAAAGCGATCAGGCGCATTTACAACGATACAAGGCGCTTCTGGAGAAAGTCCGTGACCAAGTAAAAGACGGTGGGATGGCTCAAAGCGGAGGAGGCCTGGCATCCGTGGAAATGATTGTCAACGCTCAGGAGGCGGAGCGTCAGCGTCTCTCGCGCCAGATGCATGATGGCCCTGCGCAGGCCCTATCGAACTTCATTCTCCAGACGGAAATCGCCATGCGCCTGATGGACGTAGACCCGGAGCAAGCCCGAGACGAACTGGACAACCTGCGCGTCGCGGCAATGAGCACCTTTCAGAAAATCCGCAACTTCATCTTCGAGTTGCGCCCGATGATGCTCGACGACCTGGGACTGATCCCCACCATCCGCAAATACGTAGAAGCGTTCAAAGAGCAAACCGGTCTGGATGTAAACGCGACCATCTCCGGGACCGAGCGGCGCCTGGAGCCCTACCTGGAGGTGATGATTTTCCGTGCGCTGCAGGAACTGCTCGGCAACGCAGCCCGTCACAGTCAGGCTACCGTCGTCAAAGTGCATGTAGATATGGGAGACAGCATGGTCAAAGTCAGCGTGGACGATAACGGCAAAGGCTTCGATCCGGAGATCGTTCAACAAGGTCGCAGTCTGGGGTTGAAACTTATTCGAGAGCGGGCTGAGATGCTTGGAGGCACCTTCGAGATAGATAGCGTATCCGGCAAGGGGACGCGCGTGACGTTCACCGTCCCCGTGCAGGTAGTGGAAAAAGCAAACCTTACAAAAACGTAAGATTTACATAATTGTAAAGTGATGTGACCTTGGATGGGTTGTCTTTGCCGAGAAAATCACTATAATATAAGCATCCCTGGGTGGCCTCCAGGGAAATCCACAAAGAAAGGAGGTGAAACGCATCATGTTGTTCGCCCCGAAAGAGAAAGGCCAGGGCTTGGTAGAGTACGCGTTGATCCTTGTTTTGGTTGCTGTCGTTGTGATTGCCGTTCTGATGCTGCTCGGCCCCTACATCGGCAACGTGTTCAGCGAGATCAACAACGCGCTTGCAGGTGCGTAAGCAGCCTGTGGCCTCTCGAATACGTGGGACTCTGTCGCTCGACAGAGTCCCACCTTTTTACCAAGCAATAATTGCCCGTTTTTACTGTATAATGCGGGTGGAATATATTCACCCGCTGGCCTGCGATGGCCGGGGAATACGTTTGAGGAGAAACTTATGCGTCGCGGAAGAATTTTCATTTACCTGGCGCTGATCCTGCTCGTCGGCCTGGTGGCACTTTTCCTGGTCGTTCAGTTGTTCCTCTCTCGCACGAAGGTAGAGACAACAACCCCTGCCCCGCCGATGATAAGCATCATCGTCGCTGCCCAGCCCATCCCACAAGGGGCAGAAATCACCGAAGAGGCCCTGGGTGTGATCTCTATCCCACGGGATAGTTTCGTCGAGGCCATGTTCTCGGATGAACAGAGAGACCAGGTGGTAGGGAAAATCGCCCGCTACCAGATTGAACAGGGGATCGTCATCACCAGGGGCCTGATCGCAGAACCGGGCACGGAACTGGCGCTCGCGGGGCCCAGGTGGGCGACGGCCATCCCCTTCGGCATGACGGCGATTTCCATTCCCACCACCCGCCTGTCGTCCGTGGCGTACGGCGTGGCGGACGGTGCACACGTCAACGTCACCGCCTGCCTGCTGCTCGTGGATGTGGACCCCTCGTTCCAGTCCGTCTTGCCGAACAACACCGCCGTGGTGACCGGCGCCGGCCTTGTCCCCGATCAGCCCCCCATCCTCTCCGCCGGCGTACAACCCAGCGGCGAGGGGGCAATGCAGGGTCGGCTGGAACTGGAGCCCTCGCTGCAGCAGCCCTTCTATGTCACTCCCTCCGAAAGCCAGCGACCGCGCCTGGTCTGCCAGATGATTTTGCAAGATGTGCTTGTCTTGCACCTGGGCGATTTTGCGACAGGAGCCGCCGCACAAACCACCGGGCAGGAGGGTGGCGCAGGCGCTCCTCCGCCAGAGGGCGGTGGAGAAGCAGCGACATCTCCCGATATCGTCACCCTCGTCGTCTCGCCGCAGGATTCGGTAACGCTCTCCTACCTCCTCTACAGTGGCGCAAAACTGACGTTAACGCTGCGCAACACCAGCGACCAGAGCCGCATGGACATTGAAGCCGCCACGTTGCAATACCTTTTGAGCCAGTATAATATCCCCGTACCGGCCAAACTGCCCTACGCCATCGAGCCGCGCATTGATCGCTTGGTCGAACCCGGCGTCATCACACCGGGGCCAGAGCAGTAAGCCGGCGAACAATACAGGTATCACAATTTTCTTTGGAGCAAGGTATGGCTTCGGACAGCAAGATTCGCGTTCTGATTGTGGACGACGTGGCCGAAACGCGCGAGAACGTTCGCAAATTATTACAATTCGAGCCGGACTTCGAGGTCGTCGGTGCGGCCCGAACCGGACGCGAGGGCATCCAACTCGCCCAGGAACTGGACCCGGATGTCGTTCTGATGGACATCAATATGCCGGATATAGACGGCATCACCGCCACAGAAGCCATCCACCAGAAATTGCCCTACACGCAGATTGTCATCTTATCGGTTCAGGGCGATCAAAACTACATGCGTCGTGCTATGCTCGCCGGCGCACGCGACTTTCTCACCAAGCCCCCTATGGGCGACGAGTTGATCTCCGCCATCCGGCGGGCGGGCGAAATGTCCCAGCGCGAGCGGGCGAAAAGCATGCAAATCCCCAATATCCCGGTCGCCGGCAGCCTTTCTCCTGGCCTCCCACTTCGCGTCACACAGGGCAAAATCATCACCGTGTACAGCCCGAAGGGAGGCGTGGGCACCACAACCCTCGCCGTCAACCTGGCCATCGCATTGCACAATGAGGAGACGCGCGCCGTGCTGGTAGATGGCAATCTCCAGTTCGGTGATGTGGCCATCTTCGTCAACGAACAGGGGCGCAACTCCATCCTCGATCTCGCCCCGCGTGCAGACGAACTGGACCCCGAAATCGTCAGCGAGGTAATGATCAAGCACGCCGCCTCCGGAGTTCACATCCTGGCCGCTCCTCCCAGGCCAGAACAGGCCGAAAAAGTGACCGGCGAGCAATTTGGTAAAGTGCTGGAGTACCTTCGCCAACTCTACGCCTACATCGTGGTAGATACCACCCCCTTGCTCACCGATACCGTCATCACTGCCATAGACATGAGTGACGTGATCGTCCTGGTGACTACGCAGGATATCCCGGCTATCAAAAACGTGCGTCTCTTCCTGGACCTGCTCGGCACGCTAGGCGTGGACCGGGAGCGCGTTGTCTTCGCCATAAACCGGTACGACAAACGCATCGCAGCCATCACTCCCCAACGCGTGAGCGAAAACCTCAAACTGGAGGTATCTGCCGTCATTCCTCTGGACGAACGGGTCGTCATCCCGGCGGTGAATCGTGGCACCCCCTTCGTGCTGAGTCGGAAAGCCCAGCCCGCAGCCAAAGGCCTCTTCACGCTGGCCGAGAGTGTGCGTGCTCGTCTGACCAGCCTTGAGGAACAAGAACTGGAAATAGCCTCCAGACGCTAGGAGAATCGGCATGTCCCTATTGAAACGCCTCGAACAAGGGCAGGGGAAAACCCCTTCCCTGCCTCCATCTGGAGAGAAAGGGAAAGGCAGCAGTCGCCTTTCCTCATTACAGGCACGTCGTGTCAATGCCCCGGCTACCACACCTCAGGCAGGCACTTATTTCGATCTCAAGACGCGCGTCCAAAACCGCCTCCTCGCCGAACTCGATCCCTCCATGGATATTTCGAAGACCGATGAGGTGCGACGGACGATTCAAGAACTCTTCGAGCAAATCCTCTCTGAGGAGAACATCGTCCTCTCGCGTCCCGAACGTGCCCGCCTCTTCGAGCAAATCGCGGCAGAAATTCTGGGCTTTGGCCCTCTGCAACCGCTCCTCGAAGATGAGACCATCACCGAAATCATGGTCAACGGGGCCAAAAACGTCTACATCGAGCGCAACGGCAAAATCCATCGTGTGCCGGTCACCTTCGAGAACGATGAGCATGTCATGCGCATCATTGACCGCATCGTCGCCCCCCTGGGACGCCGTATTGACGAGGCCAGCCCCTATGTGGACGCGCGCCTCCCGGACGGTTCCCGCGTGAACGCCGTCATCCCGCCGATCTCGCTGGTCGGCCCCACATTGACCATCCGTAAATTTGCCAAGAACCCCATCACCGTTGAGCAACTGATTCAGTTTGGTTCCATCACGCCGGAAGCACTGCAATTCCTGAAAGCCTGCGTGGAAGCCCGATTGAACATCATCATCTCCGGCGGCACCGGCTCCGGTAAGACCACGCTTCTGAACATCCTCTCCGGCTTCATCCCTCCTGATGAGCGCATCATTACCATCGAGAACGCCGCCGAGTTGCAATTGCGCCAGGAGCATGTGGTCTCGCTCGAATCCCGACCGCCCAACATCGAAGGTCGCGGCGAAATCACCATTCGCGCCCTGGTCATCAACTCGCTGCGTATGCGCCCCGACCGTATCATCGTCGGCGAGGTGCGTGACGAAGCCGCCCTCGACATGCTCCAGGCAATGAACACCGGCCACGACGGCTCAATGACCACGCTGCACTCCAACAGCCCGCGCGACACCCTCGCCCGTCTGGAGACCATGGTCATGATGGCAGGCATGGAACTGCCTTCTCGCGCCATTCGAGAGCAAATCGCCTCCGCCATTGACCTGATCGTCCATCAAGAACGCATGCGGGATGGCACCCGCAAGGTCGTCCAAATCTCCGAGGTCAGCGGCATGGAAGGCGATGTCATCACCATGATGGATATCTTCGCCTTCGAACAGACGGGTATCGAAAACGGCAAGGTGATCGGGCGGTTGCGTCCCACCGGCCTGCGCCCGAAATTTATGGATAAGATCGAAGCCGCCGGTATCCACCTGCCGCCTTCGGTATTCGGTATCGGCGAACGCCGCCGGTAGTGAACGAGGCCTATGTTCAACATCATCCTGATCGGTGGAGGAATCCTCGTCCTGATTTTGCTGATTGTTGGCGTGGTTGTTTCCGCGACCAGCGAGCGCGCCCTCGTCGAAGAGCGCCTGAAGCAATATCTTGACGAGGAAAGCGATGAAGCGCTCGCCAGAGCGCGCGCCGAATCGACCGCTCTCACCGAATGGATGGAGCGCCGCGTCTCTCGCTCCTCGTTTGGCGAACGCATCGCCCGCGAACTGGCGCGCGCCGATCTGAAACTCAAGGTCTCCGAATACATTGCTCTCATTGTCATCACCACTATCGTTGGGGCGGTGCTGGCTGCCTTTCTCGGCGGCTGGGATATCATCTCTGCTGCCATTGGAGGTGTTGCCGGTTTCTTCCTGCCGCGTCTCTACGTGAAGCGCCAGCAACGGCAACGCCTGATTCGCTTCAACGACCAGTTGCCAGATATGCTCAACCTGATGGTCAACGGCGTTCGCGCCGGTTATTCCACCATGCAGGCCATCGAAGCCGCCAGCAGGGAAATGCCCTCTCCCATGAGCGAGGAACTCCATCGCGTTGTACAGGAAATGCAACTGGGTATCCCCATGGAGCGTGCCCTGGACAATCTCCTGCGGCGCATCCCCAGCGATGACCTGGATTTCGTTATCACCGCCATCAACGTCCAGCGGGAGGTCGGTGGCAACCTGGCAGAAATCCTGGATACCATCGCCTATACCATTCGCGAACGCGTCCGCATCAAGGGCGAAATCCGCGTCTTGACCGCCCAGGTGAGGACCTCCGGCACCATCCTCTCCCTCATCCCCGTCTTCCTGACCCTCATCCTGTGGTTCCTGAATCGCCAATACCTGATGACCTTCTTCGAGAGAAGTGTGCTTTGCGGAGCCATCGCGCTTGGCATCGCCGTCATCCTGATCATATCCGGCTACTACGCCATGATGCGTATCGCAGATATCGAGGTGTAAGATGCTGACCTGGATTATTCTCGGCGTCATCATCCTTGGCCTGGCCATCGCGCTCATCGTCGTCGGAGGGCGCTTCTCGCAAGAAGAAGAGCAGGACCCTCTGCAGGCGCGCCTGGCCGAGTTCGCCCAAAGCGGGGAAGTGGCCACGCTGGAGGAGATTGAACTCTCCCAGCCGTTGCGCGATCGCATCATCATTCCCCTCTTGCGGCGCATTGGTGAGTTCTCGACGCGCTTCACCCCTCAAAGACTGATCCAGGAAACCGAACACAAACTGGAGATGGCGGGCAACCCCCTGCGCATCGATGCGGCCACCTTCCTCGCCTCCCGTTTTGTCCTTGCAGGCGCCTTCGGGGGATTCCTGTTCCTCATCTTTACCATTTCCCCGGCCAAATGGCCTTTCTCCCGCCTTGTGCTCGTCGTCGGTATCTTCAGCCTGCTGGGATTCCTCTATCCCCAGATGTGGCTGCAGAGCAAAATCAACCGCCGCCAGAAAGATATCCGCAAAGCCATGCCGGACGCGCTCGATCTGCTGACTATCTGCGTGGAGGCCGGGCTTGGCTTTGACGCCGCCATGTCCAAAGTGGTCGAGAAGTGGGATACCGAACTCTCCATGGCCTTCGCCCGCGTCATCCGCGAGATTCAATTGGGGAAGACGCGCCGCGAAGCCCTGCGCGATATGGCCGACCGTATCGGCATCCCGGAATTGAGCAGTTTCGTCGCTGCTATCATCCAGAGCGAACAACTGGGCGTGAGCCTGGCGAAAGTCCTTCGCATCCAGGCAGACCAGATGCGCATCCGCCGCCGCCAACACGCCGAGGAGGAGGCCCACAAAGCGCCGGTCAAGATGATCCTCCCCATGGCTCTCCTCATCTTCCCATCCATCCTGATCATCTTGCTCACCCCGGCCATGCTGCGCCTGGTCTGGACTCTGGCTCCACTCTTCGGGGGATAACGTCTCTGTGCAGCATCACGAGGCCCACTGGCTGTTTCGCGTCTACGCTTACATCTGGGACGGGGTAGACTGGCTGTTCCCTCCCACCTGTGGAGGGTGCAACCGCGCAGGATACCGCTGGTGTCCTTCGTGCGCCGATGAGACTCACCCCCTCACCGGCCCTCTCTGCGAAATCTGCGGCATCCCGCTTCCATCGCCGGGACTGTGCACCGCCTGCAAGAGGGAACGTCCCGCTTTCCGGGCGCTCCGTTCCTGGAGCGCTTTTCAGGGGCCGCTTCGTAATGCCATCCTGCTCATGAAGTACCGCTTCGATCTCGGCCTCGTCTGTGCCTTGACCGAAGCGATGCTCCCCTTTCTAAACGCCCTTCCCTGGCCTGTAGACCTGGTCATACCTGTCCCCTTGAGCGAACGGCGCTATAAGGAACGAGGGTATAATCAGGCCGAATTGATCGCTCGCTCTCTGGCGCTGGCCAGGGGCTGGGAATGCCGACCCGAAACGCTCGTCCGGGCACGGGACACGCTCTCACAGGTCGGTCTTTCCGCAAAGGAGCGGCGCGAGAACGTGCGCGGCGCGTTCCGGGCCGATGAGGCACACGTCAGGGGACGCAGCGTCCTGCTGGTGGATGATGTCGCCACCACGGGCGCCACCCTCTCTGCCTGTGCCCAGGCGCTGCTCGATGGAGGGGCAACCGAAGTCTATGCCCTGACCCTCGCCCGTGCCTTGCCGGCGCACATCCCCGGTCACCCCTTGCATGATTTCGAACCCCACTCCACTACACCCATTAAGGAGGTATGATGTCCGGCCGAGTGCAAATCTTCACCCGCAACCTGGAACTCACCGAGCGCATCGAAACCTACGTCAACAAGAAAGCAGCCAAACTGGATCGTTTCTTGCGTGGCATTGAAGAAACGCGCGTGGATCTGGCCTATGCCAAATCGGCGCGCAACGCCGCCGACCGCCAGGTCGCCCAGATCACCGTGCGTGGTAAGGGTTTCCTCCTGCGTGCCGAGGAACGCGCCGATGATATCTTCGCCGCTTTCGACGCCGCCATGGACAAAATCCAACGCCGCATCGAACGCTTTAAAGGCAAACGCTATCGCTCGCGCGGCGAGGGCCGTGCTGCTGAAGCCCAGACCGCCCTGGCCGAAGAATTCGCCGAGGAAGAAGAAACCCCCATTGTGCGCCGCAAACGCTTCACCCTGACCCCCATGAACGAAGCCGAGGCCATTGAGCAAATGCAACTCCTCGGCCACGACAATTTCTTCATTTTCTACAACGCCGAGACCAACGCCATCAACGTCCTCTACCGCAGGCGTGATGGCACTTATGGCCTGATCGAGCCGGAACTCGGCTGAGCCTTCCCAAAAACGAAAGACAACCCCATGGAAGAACCCCTGGATTTCGACGATTTCCTGAGCGAGGAAGACCTCGAACGCATCGGCATAGACCTCCCGACCATTGAAGAGGCGGTGACCACCATGCTGCGCGCTTTCGGCGAGCGACCGGAGCGCGAGGGATTGCGCAACACGCCCCGCCGCGTGGCGCGCATGTACGCCGAACTCCTGTGCGGCTACCGCGTGGACCCCAAAGAGATGATCAACGGCGCTCTGTTCAACATCACGTATGACGAAATGGTCATCGTGCGCGATATCGAGTTTTACAGTTTATGCGAACATCACATGCTGCCTTTCATCGGGCGGGCGCACGTGGCCTACATCCCCAACGGTAAAGTGATCGGTCTCTCGAAAATCCCCCGCATCGTGGATATGTTCGCCCGCCGTCTTCAGGTGCAGGAACGCATGACGCGCCAGATCGCCGATTTCATCCGTGATCTCCTCCATCCCCAGGGCGTGGCCGTCGTCGTCGAGGCGCTGCATCTGTGCGCCATCATGCGCGGTGTAAAGAAGCACGGCGCCCGTATGACCACCTCCGCCATGCACGGCGCCTTCCGCGCCAACCTGGCGACCCGGCAGGAATTCCTGGAGAACATTGCCCGCGGCGCGTCCCCGCTGCAAATCTGACGGCGAGACATCTCCCCCTCCCTCACCTCCCCGGCCCGAACCCGACCTCGGGCCGGGTGACCGTTTAAGAGCGTTCGATCTCCACCCCGACCGCGTCCACGCCCGGCACCGCTCCGGGCTTCTCCACCCGCACCCGCACGCGCGCCACCCCTTCCACGTCCAGGCACAGGCGCGCCACGTCCTCGGCCAGCGCCTCGACCGTGAAGCGCCGCGCCGCCTCCACATGAGCGCGCACCCGCTCCGCAACGGCTGCGTAGTCCACGCCGCCCGCCAGGTCGTCCGTCGCGGCGACGTGATGCAGGTCGGTGAACAGGGTGATGTGCAGGACGATCTCCTGTGCCTTCTCTCGTTCGTGAGGATAGACGCCGATAATCGTCCGCACGCGCAGACCTTGCAGGAAAATGCAATCGGTCATTTCGGGCTCCAAGGGTGGCTTAAGAGGCTTCGCCTCATTCATCGTCCAGGGGACTGCGGACGGCGAGTCCGCCACGCTGCAGGACGTGGGTGTAGATCATCGTAGTGCGGACATCTTTGTGACCAAGGAGTTCCTGGACGGTGCGGATATCGTAATGAGCCTCGAGGAGATGGGTTGCGAAGGAGTGACGCAAGGTGTGAGGCGTAACGTGCTTGTCAATATTGGCCAGGCGGGCCGCAGTGCGCACAGCCCGTTGAACCACAGAGGGATTCAGGTGATGGCGGCGCAGGCCCGCATTGCCTTTCTCTTTCCCCACAGGCGAGGGCGAGCGAGGGTCACGCGAGAGACGTTTGGAGGGGAAAAGATACTGCCACGCCCACTCTTTTGCAGCGGCGGGATATTTGGCGGCGAGGGCGTCGGGAAGGTAGACTTCACCCAAACCGGCGGCCAGGTCCTCCTGATGAATGGCGTAGACGCGCGACATGTGTTCGCGCAGCGGCCGGACCAGGCTCTTGGGTAGCAAGGTCACGCGATCTTTTTCGCCCTTCCCATCGCGGACGGTGATGGTACAGTATTCGAAATCAATGTCCTTGATGCGCAAACGCAGGCATTCCATCAGGCGCAGGCCGGAGCCGTAGAGGAGTTGGGCGACGAGTTTAGGGACGCCTTCCATGCATGCCAGAAGGCGTTGGACTTCCGAGCGGGTAAGGACGGTGGGGATACGTTGGGGGCGTCTGGCGCGCACGGGGCGAATGGCTTCGGTGGGAATATCAATATTCAGCACCTCGCGGTAGAGGAAGAGCAACGCGCCCAGGGCTTGATTCTGCGTAGAGGCAGAAACGTTTTTCTCCACAGCGAGGTGGGTGAGGAAAGCGGCGATCTCGTGAACGCCCATTTCGCGCGGGTGGCGCTTGTTATGGAAAAGGATATAGCGGCGGATCCAATTCACGTAGGCCTGCTCGGTACGGTAGGAATAGCGTTTGAGGCGCAAGGTCTCGCGAACGACATCGAGGAGTTTTCGGCGAGGAGAGGTGGACATTGTGTAATCGAATGGGCGAGGTGCTTACAGGGATTGTTTTTTTTCGTGTTACCCTATTGACTTTCGTTTCGATTTGTTGTATTGTATAGGCAATGCAGGGAAAGGGTGAAAGATGTGCAAGGGCGTATTTTTAGTATTATACTTCATTCTCGCCGTATAATGTGAGTTTAAAGGGTGCTACACGGCAAGAAGGCAAGAGAAGGTGAATTCTACGGGATAGGACGGCGATTTTGCTGTCTAATTAATAG
>RFJH01000327.1 GCA_003694975.1 Anaerolineae bacterium
CTTCCGGCAGAGGAAGAACTACACCCAGCCTTGATTCTTGATAAAGTCGGTCACGAACGGCACCTGAACGTACTCACCCTGGTAAGCCTTGACGCCCCAATACACCATGGCGAACCATAACAGGACAGGGATACACAGGCCAATGATAGTGAAACTGAGAACGATGTACAAAACGAAGTCCACAACACCGAGTACCAACGCCTGCATGCTATGGAACTTCAAAAACGGGCGTGCCTTTTTCTCTTCCATCAACATAATGATGAGAGGAACCAAAGGTGAGAAGATATATGCCAGCAACGCCCACAACTTATCGTCGCTGGTGATTTCGGGGTTCATTTGTTCGTTCATGACTAGCCTCCTAAAGAAAAACTCTGAGTTGGTTGGGTAATTCTACGCCTATTGTAGCGTCAATTATCAGAAAAAACAACATTGCCAGAGTGGGATAGAAGTACTGTTCAGTACTCAATCGGGCTGAGTTTACGGAGTTTCTCCCAGCGATGTGTGGCAAGAATGCGGCGCACCGTGCCGGTCAGACCGCGAACGACCAAGCTATCGGTATGTGCGCCACCGCCGAAATACTTCACCCCGCGCAGCAGTTCGCCATCGGTAATGCCGGTGGCGGCGAAAAAGACATCATCGGAGGCCACGAGGTCATCCATGGTGAGCACCTTGTTAAAGTCATATCCCATCGCCTCACCGCGGCGCAATTCGTCCTCATTACGGGCATACAACTTGCCCTGAATCTCCCCTCCCATAGCACGCAAGGCACAGGCCGCCAACACACCCTCCGGCGTACCTCCAATGCCCAGAAGGACGTCAATCCCCGAATCGGGCCAGGCGGTCATCAACGCGCCGGCCACGTCACCATCCGGAATCAGGCGAATGCGCGCACCTGCCTCGCGAATCTCCGCAATCAGAGCCTCATGGCGCGGTCGATCCAGAACAACGGTGGTCAAATCCCTCACCGACTTCTTTTTCGCTGCCGCGATCGCCTTCAAATTCTCCGTAACCGAGGTCTCGATGTTGATGACCCCTTTGGCCTCCGGGCCCACCGCAATCTTGTTCATGTACACAAAAGGCCCCGGGTTGAACATCGTACCGCGCGGCGCAAGGGCGACCGTAGCAATCGCATTGGCACGACCAAAAGCAAGCGGACGCGTCCCGTCAATCGGGTCAACCGCCACATCCACCTGAGGGGGTGACCCGTTCCCAACCCGTTCGCCGTTGAAAAGCATCGGCGCCTCGTCCTTCTCCCCCTCACCGATCACGATCACACCATCCATAGAGACCGACTTGAGTACGAGGCGCATGGCCTCCACTGCTGCCCGGTCGGCAGCAATCTTGTCACCGCGCCCCATGAAGCGACCGGCTGCCAGCGCAGCCGCCTCGGTCACGCGCACCAACTCCAGTGCCAGATTGCGAGAGGGTTCACGATCCATTCCGTCCTCCAGAGATTGTTTCGGCGGGTCAAAACCCGCGCACATGCTGCAGCCACAGGACCAGGGGATAGCCCAGGGCGGCAGCCCATAGCCAGGAGTCAACCCGGTCGAACACTCCACCATGACCCGGGAACAGGTTCCCCGAATCCTTAACGCCCACCCAACGCTTGAACATGCTTTCACCGAGGTCGCCCAGCGTGGTAAAGAGCGAGAGAACCAGGCCGATTATCGCACCGCTCCACATCGGCACATCGAGGAGGTCAAATCGCTTCCACAACCAGGCAAACAAGACGCCCCCCAAGGTGCCAACCACCACGCCGGCCCAGTACCCCTCCCAAGACTTCTTCGGACTCAAACGCGGACTGAGGCGATGCCTCCCCCAACGGACGCCGACGAAGTACGCTCCCGAATCGGCCAGCCAGACGGGGAGGAGCACCAGGAACAGCCACCATATCCCCCCGGGGAGGTTACGCACATCCAGCAAATAAGCCCCCACCCATCCCAGGTAAACGATCCCCCCTACGGTCAAAGCGAAATCAAGCGCGGCCTCATCACGGCCGCGCTCGTATCTCATCAGGTGAATACCCATCGCCAACAACACCAACACGGTGAGGGTCTCCTCTGCCCACAGCGGGAACAACGCACGCGCCGTCAAAATCGCCAACACCCCTCCCACTGTAAGCACAGACAACGGTTGATAGTGTGCTCGCCGGCACAGACGGCTATACTCCCAGGACGCCACACCGAGGAAAAAAGCGATCAACAGGAGATAGGGTATTCCCCCCACAAAGATCGCCGGCAGGCCTACGGCAGCAAGGATAACGGCAGTAACAACGCGCCTAGCCAGCATGTACCTTATCTTCCACCGCCGGAGAGATGCCACCAAAACGACGGTCGCGTTGGGCATACGCCTCCAGAGCGCGGCGAAACTCCTCTTTATCGAAATCCGGCCAATACGTCGGCGTGACGTACCACTCCGCGTAGGCCGCCTGCCAGATCAAAAAGTTGCTGATGCGTAATTCGCCCGAGGTACGGATGATCAAATCCGGATCCGGCACACCCGCCGTAAAGAGATAGCGGCTTACCAATTCAGCAGTCACATCTTCTGCTTTGACCCCGTCGCGAATCATGCGCTGGATTGCACAAACAATCTCATCCCGTCCACCGTAATTAAAGGCCACGTTCAGAATCAAACGGTCGTTATCTTTCGTCCGTTCAATCGCCTGCAACACCTTCTCCTGCAGGCGAGGGTCCAGACGCTCCAGACGACCGATGTGGCGCAACTGCACCCCTTCCTTGTCCAGTTCATCCAACTCGCGGTCAATCACATCCTCCAGAATCCGCATCAGTCCCCGCACTTCCTCCGGAGGGCGCCCCCAATTCTCGGTGGAAAAAGCGTAAATCGTCAGGTATTTGATGCCGAACTCCACACTGGCACGCAAAATCCGGCGCAGGTTCTCTGTGCCCGCTCGATGGCCGGCCAGACGTGGCAAACCTCGCGCGAGCGCCCAGCGTCCGTTCCCATCCATAATAATAGCAACGTGACGCGGGATCTTGTCGGGGGGAATAGTGTCTATCTTGCTATCACTTTCGGCCATCGAATGCATCCAACTTCACACTTCCAGAATCTCTTCTTCTTTACGCTGACCGGCTTTGTCAATCTCCTCGATAAACCGATCTGTCACCTTCTGCAACTCATCCTCACCGCGCTTGCGGTCGTCCTCGGAAATCATCTTTTCATTCTCGAACTCTCGCAGGGTCTTTATCAAATCACGGCGGACATTACGCACCGCGACGCGCGCCTCCTCCATCCGGTGGTGCACGACGCGCACCAGTTCCTTGCGACGCTCTTCCGTCAGGGGAGGAAGGTTAAGCCGAATGTTCTTACCGTCGTTGTTCGGCGTCAGACCAAGATCAGAGGCCAATATTGCCCGCTCAATGCCTTTGAGCACCGCCGGATCAAAAGGCTTGATCAACAACGTGCGCGGCTCCGGGACACTGATCGTCGCCAGTTGCTTGAGAGGAGTCGGCACACCGTAATACTCCACCGTCAGATTCTCGACCAACGCCGGGCTGGCACGACCGGTGCGTATCCCGGCCAATTCCGCCGTCAAAGCCTGGACGGCGCCCTGCATACGGGTCTCGGCTTCTTTAAGAACGTCTTTGATCACCTCAACCTCCTGCTTGGCTGGCGGATTCAAGTATACCCCAAGAATACCCTAAAATCGGAAAATACGCCATGCCCTCTCCTCAGCCATCCGTAGAAACTTCACACCCCACAAAAAGTGACAAAACGCGCGAATTGATGTGAGAGAGGGACCTCTTTCGTCACGATGCCTCACGCAACGCACGCGCAATCTCTTCTTGATCCACCGGCAGGCGCTCCACGCGCACCCCAACGGCATGGTAAATGGCATTTGCAATCGCCGGCGCGGTGGGGATGCTCACAATCTCACCGATCCCCTTCGCACCATACGGCCCCGCCTCGACCGGATGCTCCACGATGATCGAGATGATTTCCGGCATGTGCAGGATAGACGGGATGCGATAGCGCGCCAGGCGGTCGGTCACGACGCGGCCTTCTTCGAGGACAAAACGTTCGGTCAGGGCCGTGCCGATGCCCATCATCACCCCGCCTTCCATCTGTCCTTTCAACCCCAGCGGATTGACCGCCGTACCCACATCGTTGGCCGTGATCACGCGCACCACGCGCACCTCGCCGGTGAGCGTATCCACTTCCACCTCGGCAGCCTGGGCGGCGAAGGCGAAAGCAAAGTGCATATCGCCCCCCTCTCCGAGTGGACGCGTCTCCGGCGCCCAGTATTCGTAGAGGGCGCGCGGTTCCTGACCCTGCGCCTTCATCAGTTGCACCACTTCGCCCAGCGGAACCGACGTCCCATTCACCTGCGCGAGGCCCTCCACAAAGCGCACCTCCTGGGGCGGGCAATCGTAACGCTCGGCCAGGGCAGAAGCCATTGCGGCACGAAGGGTCTGCGCGGCCATGCGCGCTGCGTTGCCGCTGACAAACGTCTGGCGGGAGGCCGTCGTTGGGCCACCATCGGGGGTCCGATCGGTATCCATGACCAGCACGCGCACGCGTTCCGGCGGCAGGGAAAGTTCTTCGGCGACAATCAACTGCAACACAGAGACCAACCCCTGCCCGAGTTCGGCGGAGGACGTGCGCACCTCGGCCACGCCATCTGGATAGAGTTCCACCTCGGCGGCGGCCTTATCCGGCGCGCCCCCGCCCAGGCCGGTGTTCTTGAAGGCTACGGCGACTCCCCAGGCACGCACCTTGTGCGGAGCGCCCTCCACCGGGCGCGGCGCGAAGGGGTCCGTGCCGCCGCTCAGACGGCGCATCTCCGCCTCCACCCGTTCGATGCACTCCAGCAACCCCACGCTCTCACGCAAGACCTGCCCGGTGCTCGTCGTCGAGCCCACGCGCAGCGCGTTGAGGCGGCGCAGTTCGACCGGGTCCATCTTCAGGGTCGCGGCGAGTTCGTCCATCATGCTCTCGATAGCGAACGCGGACTGGGTCACGCCAAACCCCCGAAACGCGCCCGCCGGTGGGTTGTTGGTGTAGACGGCGTAGCAATCGGCGCGCACGTGAGGCACATCGTAGGGGCCGGCGGAGTGCGTCGTCGCGCGCGCCATGACCTTCGTCCCCAGCGAGGCGTACGCGCCCGTATCGCCGTAGAGTTCCGTCTCGATGGCGGTCAGCCGCCCGTCTCGCCGCGCGCCCACCTTCACACGGATCTCCGTCGCGTGGCGCTTCGGATGGACGAGCAGGCTCTCGTGACGGTCGAAGAGCAGTTTCACCGGACGTCCGGTCGCGTGCGCCAGAAGCGCGGCGTGGATCTGCCCGGCGATGTCTTCTTTTCCGCCAAAGCCGCCTCCCATCGTCTGCCCCACGATGCGCACCCGTTCCTGAGGCCATCCCAGGGCGCGCGCCACCTGGGCACGGTCGGCGTAGGGGATCTGCGAGCCAACATACACTTCCATCCGCCCGTCTTCCGTAGGGACGGCAATGCTGCACTCCGGCTCCAGGAAGGCATGATCGTATGTTGGGGTGAAGAACGTCCGCTCCAGAACGACATCGGCCTCCGCGAAGCCGATCTCCACATCTCCTTTGCGGACCTTGATGTGCTCCAGCAGGTTGCCGCCGGGATGCAGTTCCGGCGCGTCGGGACGAAGGGCCTGACGCGGCCCCGAAAGGACGGGCTGCGGATCGAACTCGACCTCGATGAGGCCCGCCGCCCGATCGGCGATTTCCTGGCTCTCGGCAGCGACCAGGGCAATCGCATCCCCCACGTAACGCACCCGCTCTCCGACCCCCACCAGCACAGGCCAGTCGTCGCGTATCAGGCCGTGACGGTTCTCGCCGGGGACATCCTCGGCGGTCAGCACGGCGTGGACTCCGGGCAGGGCACGCGCCTTGCCGACGTCCACGCGGCGTACGATGGCATGGGGCACTCCGGCGCGGCGGACGCGCGCGTAGAGCATGCCCTCGAAGGCGAGGTCATCGGTGAAACGCGCCTGCCCGGTGACTTTCGCCACCGCGTCCGGGCGCACCTGCGGATGGCCGACGAGGTGACCCGCACGTGCCGAGGAGGGAAGCGAGGGCGGCTGCACGGGTTCCCCCGTCCGCAAGGCGTGGGCTGCGGCCAAAACGGCGTTTTCGATGGAAGGATAGCCCCCACAGCGGCACAGAGTGTCCTTCAATGCGTGGCGAATCTCCTCGCGCGTGGGATTTGGATTGCGCTGCAAAAGGGCGTAGGCCGTCATAATCTGGCCGGGGATGCAAAAACCACACTGCACCGCGCCGTGCAGGATGAAGGCTTCTTGCAAAGGGTGGAGCGTCTCCTCCCCTTTTTCTTTGGCCGAAAGCAAAGAGGATACCCCCTCGATGGTAAGTACCTCACGACCCTCGGCGCGTTCGGCAGGGTAGATGCAAGAGAGCACCGGTTCACCATCCACCAGGACGGTACAGGCCCCACACTCGGCCTCCTCGCAGCCGATCTTCGTGCCGGTCAGACGGAGACGCTTGCGCAGCACATCGGCCAGAGTCTCTCCGGGGGTGATGGAGAGACGATACTTCTGTCCGTTAACGGTAAATGAGAGGGGATGTTGGCTTGTCATAGCGAAAGCACCAGCGCAAAAAGATGAGTACCAGGCTCGGGACGCGGAAGAACGCCCGGGTCAGGAGCGAGGCGAAAATTCTTCTTCGGCGGCGCGCATGGTCTGGAAGGCGGTAATGGCCACTTCGAGCATGGAAGCGTCCGGTTCGCGCGTCGTCAACGATTGTAACGCCAGGTTCGGGCGGACGAGAAGACGTACGAGAGGCGAATCGAGATGGTTCGCCGTCCAGCGGATGTACTCCACGGCAATTCCAGCCAGGAGGGGGATGAGGAGAACGCGGCTGAGCAGACGCCAGAAGAGGGGGAGGGAGCCCAGCAGGGCGAAAGCCAGAATCGAAAGCACGACCAGGGTAAGCAAAAAGGCCGTGCCACAGCGGGCATGGGCGAGCGGGAAACGCGCTACGCTCTCAGGCGTCAGTTCGGCGCCGGCCTCGTAGGCATTGATCGTCTTGTGTTCCGCGCCGTGGTAGGCAAAGAGGCGCCGGATGTCCGGGAGGAAGCCAATCGCCCAAATGTAGCCCACGAGCAAGAGAAGGCGGATGAAGCCCTCCAGGATGTTCCCCAGCCAGATGTGCGCCCCGGAAACCGTCAGGTCAGAGGGGAAGAGCAAAGGTCGGACCCCGCTTCCGGCGGAGGTGGCTGGGGCAAGCAGATGCTCCACCCATCCCCCGATGAGGGCAGGGAGCAAGAAAAACAAGGCAATGCCGAGGAAAAGTGAAACGGCCATGGTGAGATAGAGCGAGGCGCCCTCTAATTGCTCGTCCTCATCGCCCTGGACGTTGGCCGAGAGGGTCAGAGCGCGCATTCCCAGGCCGAGGGCGTCCCACAGGAGGATCATGCCGCGCAAGAAAGGGATTCTGGCAATGCGGCTGCGGTAGATACTGCCCAGCGGCTCAACGTGGGTGACGATCTTCCCCTCGGGGTCACGCATGGCGACCGCCCAGGCCTGTTTGCCGCGCATCATCACCCCCTCGATGACGGCCTGTCCGCCGTAGGTGATGATTCGATCTTCGTTATCCACCGATAAAATCCTTTTGAAATGACCTGTCCCTACGCGGCCAGGTTGTAGAAGAAGTGGATCAGAGCCTGAATACCTTTATACCATGTGGGGAGATGGATTTTCTCGTTGGGCGCGTGCAAATTATCATCCGGCAGGCCAAAGCCGGTCAGGACGGATTCGATGCCCAGGACGTTTTGCAGGTCTGCGACGACGGGGATAGTGCCCCCGATGCGCGCAAACAGCACGTCCTTCGCCCAGACGGTCTCCAACGCCTCGCGCAGCGCCCGAACGGCGGGCGTATCCAGGCGGGCGATGGCCGGCACCGCGCCGTGCAGCGCCTTGACCTCCCAACGAATGTCATCCGGCGCGTGCTCTTCGAGATAGCGCAGCAACTGCTGATGCACCTCTTCAGGGGTCTGATCCGGGACAAGGCGCATGGAAATCTTCGCCATCGCCTTCGCCGGCAGGACGGTCTTCGCTCCCTCGCCGGTGAAACCGGAGAGCAAACCGTTGACCTCCAGCGTGGGCCGCGCGCCGACGCGCTCCACCGGCAGGTACTCCGGTTCGCCCCACAGGGCCGGAGCGCCGGTCTGCTTGAGATAGTACGCCTCGTCCATCGGCAGACGGGCAAGTGCCTCGTGTTCCTCTTTGCTGAGCGGACGCACGCGATCGTAAAAGCCGGGCAGGGTGATATGTCCCTGCTCATCGTGCATACCGGCGATCAGTTCGGCCAGGGCCTGCGCCGGGTTGTGTACCACGCCTCCGTAAGTGCCGGAGTGCAAATCGTGCTCCGGCCCGTAGACGTGGATCTCGAAATAGGCCAAACCGCGCAGGGCATAAGTGATGGTAGGCATATCCAGGCCGATCATGCCCGCATCCGGGTTGAGGCAGAAATCGCTTTTCAAGAGATGGCGATGGGTTTCCATGAAGGCGGGCAAACTGGGTGAACCGATCTCCTCCTCGCCTTCAAGCATAAAGCGGACGTTGACCGGCAGCCCCCCTCCGCCGTGCACCATGGACTCGACGGCTTTCAACACAGCCATGACCTGCCCTTTCATGTCCGAGGTACCGCGCGCGTAGAGGTTCTCACCGCGCAGACTCGGCTCGAAGGGTGGACTTTCCCACAGGTCCAACGGGTCCACCGGCTGGACATCGTAGTGGCCGTAGATGAGCACGGTCGGCGCGTTGTTGACACCCAGATGCTCGGCATAGACCACCGGATGGCGTTCGGTAGGGATAACCTGTACATTTTCCATCCCTAGATCACGCAGATGGTCGGCCAGCCATTCGGCAGCCCGTCGAATATCCTCACGATGCTCATCTGCTGTAGAAATCGAGGGGATGGCAACCAAATCTTTCAGATCGGCAAGGAAGCGCTCGCCATGCTCACGAGCATAGTCCAGTGCTGCCTGGCGTTCCTGCGTCATCATGGCCTCCTGAAACCAGAGATAAACGGAGATGAACGGGGTGAACGTTCGCGCCTCAGGCGCGCAGGCGACCGTAGAGGTACCAGTACTCGTCCTCGGGAAAGCCACCCTCCAGTTCCGGTTCCCAGATGAATTCGCCGGTGACAAAGTGTGCTCTGAGGAATCCATCCAGGTCGTCCACGAGGGCAGCCTCCGGAGGCGGGGCGGGCAACTCGGTGCGCAGGAGATGTAACATCACCCGCCAGCGCACCTCGTGAGGGTAAGCATCGGCATACTGCTCGGGGTCGCGGCGGTAATCGTTGACGTAATTGCGCCACAGGTTGAGGCGCGCGCCAAATTCCCGACGCACCTTTTTCTCCCAGGCCGCTCGCCATCGGCGACGCACCGCGTCGATCTCTTGTTCCCAATTGTACACGATAGCCTGGTCTGCCGGAGAGACGGCACGCGCTCTCAGGCGCACCAGAGCGAGGAGCATTCCCCCAATCGTCAGGCGAGGCAAGGCCTGGCCCAGTGTGCCGCCGGGGAGAGGCCAGAAAAGTTCCTTCGAGAGGAGGTAATCACCCAAAGCGGCGATAGCCGTTTCAATGAAGAGACGATCCTGTTCTGGGGAAGGCATGTTCTGCTAGGGTGCGGTCGTCGGCGTGGGCGTCGCACTCAGGGAACGCCGCGTGATGAGATACCACTCGGTGATGTTCGCCAGTCGATCGGTGACATCGAAGAGAGGTGGGACTTGAACGCCTCGCACCTGCAAGTCTACCCCGTAGGAGTAGACCGGATAGTAGAGCAGCAAGGCAGGCAACTCTTTGTTGAAAAGGACCTGGAAATTGCGGTACAGGCGGGCACGCAATCCCAGGTCGGTGGTGACGCGCGCCTGCTCCAGGTATTCACTGGCCGTGCGGTTATCCCATTGCGAGTAATTCTGACCACCGGTCGCCTCCGCCTGGTGCCAGAAAGGATAGGGGTCGGGGTCGGGCGTGCGCGTCAGGTCAAGGTCCACGAGGGCGGCCTGATACTGGCGCGGGGTCAGATGGTCGTAGAGGAGTTGGTCATAAGGCACCGCCTGGAGGGTCACCTCCACGCCGATGCGCGCCCAATCGCGTTGAGCAGCCTCGGCCAGAGCAGTATGCAACTCATCTTGAGGATGTAAGAGTGTGAAGGAGAGGCGTTGTCCTTCTTTGACACGCACCTCACCACCCTCTGCGGGGATAACGTACCCCTCATCCTTGAGGAGGGCCTCCGCTGCATCCGGGTCGTAGGGGATCGGTTCAAG
>RFJH01000060.1 GCA_003694975.1 Anaerolineae bacterium
GTTCTGGAAGGCGTCCACCACGGCCACATCCGGGCCGAGGATTTCCTGCGCTTCCTGGGCGGCGCTGCCCGCCGGGGGCATCTGCGCCTTGGTGACTTTAGGCGGCACGAGCGGGACGGTCACGTCCACGAGGAGTTTGCCCTGCACGGCCTCCTTGACCGCTTCCAGCGTGGGGCGGTGCGCGCTATAGGGGACGGTGAGCACGACGATTTCGGCGCGTTGGGCGGCTTCGAGGTTGCTCATGCCCTCCACGCGCGGCGCATCGTTGTTCAGACGGGCGTTGATCTCAGCAGCCGCGGCCTCGGCCTTCGGTGGGGTGCGCGAGCCGATGAGGACGCGATAGCCTGCTCTGGCCCAGCGATAGGCCAGCCCTTTGCCTTGTTTGCCAGTTCCGCCGAGGATGGCTATCTTTTGCTTTTCGGTCATGTTTACCTCGTTGTTGGGTGTTGAGATAGGTATTAGTGCCTCAGTGCGACTAACCACCCATCCGAAAAACTCGTGATTTGCTGGTCGAGTAGCGCCGAGGGGGCGTATCGAGGCCAAGTACTGTGCTAAAACAGGCCTCGAGACGGTGCTTCGCACCTCCTCGGCACCGTTTGGCTTCTACCATTGTAGGATCCTTGCAATCAAGGGGTTTTCGGATAGATACTAACGCAACCAACACAGCCAATGCAACTACTGAACCAATGAACTAACGAACTAACGAACTATATCGCTCCCACACCTGCGGCGCGAGTTCGCGGGCGCGGGCGGCGATCTCGGCCTCGTCCAGGGTGAGGAGTTGACGGTCTTTCATCAGCACCTTTCCGGCGACGATGGTCGTGGTGACCATGCTCTCGTGGAAGCCGAAAAGGATGTGCCAGGGGAGGTTTTCCGGCGTGAGAGGGGTGAAGGGGTGGTAATCCACGAAGATCAGGTCGGCCACGGCGCCCGCTTTGATGACGCCGATGGGCGCTTCAGGGAAGAAGACGCCCGCCAGGGCTGCGTTGTTGTAGATCGCCATCTGCACCACGTCGTAGCCGTTCATGCGGCGCGGGTCACGATGCCAGACCTTTTGCAGCAGGTAGGCGGTCTTCCATTCTTCCCACATGGCGTTGGCGAAGCCGTCGTTGCCCAGGCAGACGCGCACGCCCGCACGCAGCATGGATTCGACCGGCGCGGCCCCGACGGCGTTGTTCATGTTCGAGCGCGGCTGGTGCGTGACCCAGGTGCCGGTCTCGGCGAGGAGTTCGATTTCGCGCGCGTCCACGTGGACGGCGTGGGCGGTGATGGTCTTGGGGCCGAGGATGCCGTGTTTGTGCAGGCGGTCAATCACGCGCAGGCCGGACTTTTGGAGGCTATCCCACTGGTCTTCGACCGATTCGGCGGCGTGGATGTGGAAGCCGGTATCCAGACCTTCGGCGGCCTCGCGACAGGCATCCAGCGTGGCATCGGAGAGGGTGAGCGAGGCGTGCAGACCGAAGGAAGCGCGCACCAGACCGTGGGCGGGGGACCGTTGACCGTGGTTGTCCGCCGTCCATTGTCCACCGTCTATGGTTTTCTTGATGAAGCGCACGTTTTCGCGGATGCCCTCCTGGGCTTTCTCCTCGCCATCGCGGTCGGTGACTTCGTAGCACAGAACGGCGCGCAGACCGGCTTCCTCCACCGTTTCGGCGAGGATATCGAGCGAACCGGCGATGGCGTTCGGGGAGGCGTGATGGTCAATCAGGGTGGTGGCGCCGTGTTTGACGGCGTCAATCAGGCTGACCAGCGCGGAGTAGCGGACGGCCTCCTCGGTGAGGGCCTTATCGAGCGGCCACCACAGTTTTTGCAGGATTTCGGGGAAGTCCTTCGGCGGCGCGCCCGGGATGCCCATGCCCCGCGCGAACGCGCCGTAGAAATGCGTGTGGGCGACGATGTTGCCGGGCATGACGTATTGTCCGCGCGCGTCGAGGCGCTCCTCGTCCGGGTAACGCGCGGTAAGTTCCGCGTCCGGGCCGAGGTCACGGATGAGTCCGCCCTCGATGTAGAGGGCGTGGTTCTCCAGGATACGGTTGGGTTGTTCCCAGGTGATGAGAGTCGCATTTGTGATAAGCATGGCAGGTCAGGTTAACGATTATTGCAGGCCAAAGGCCTGAGGGTGTGGGAGGGCGATGCCGGCGGCGGCGAGTTCCCAGAGGACGTGGAAGGCGGCTTCGCGTAAGGTGGGGTCGTCGCCGTACAGGACTTGATAGAGTTGGTTCAAGACGCCCTCGTTGGGGTGCTTTTGCAGATAATGGAGAGCGGCGAGGCGTTCTTCGATGGTGCCTTGTTTGAGCGCCAGGAGGAGCACATCGGTGGCCGGGGAGCCGGGGGTGATGCCCATGCCCTGTGTGCCTGCGAAGGCGATCAGCCAGGGGGTTTCGGAGGGGGGGAGGAGAGGACGCGGGATGCGTGGGTTGGGGTGTTCCATGCGCTCCAGGAGTTCGCCCGCTGCGCTGCGGACGACCCACTGGTCGTCTTCGACCTGGACTTTTTCGAGGATTTGGCGCGCCCACGGCTCGTTCACGCGTCCCAGGCCGTAGACGGCGGCGCGGCGTACCAGAATGTCTTCCATGGTGATGCCGTCGCGCAGCATGGCGTGGCCTTCGGTGGGATGGTTGGCTAGAGCCTCGGCGGCAGCACGACGCAGGTCCTCGTCGCCTTGCAGGAGGGCGGTGGCAACCACTTCAAGGGCCGGTTCCGTCCCGATGGCGACCAGAGCCAGGCAGGCGGCGCGACGGGCGTAGATGTCTTCCAGGCGGAAGAGTGCTCCCAGCGCCTCGATGGCTTTCGTATCGCGGATGAGGCCGCTGCCCAGGGCGGCAAGGCGTGCCTGATCTGCGAACCGGGATTTCTTGAGGAAGGCACGGAAGAGGGCCGGGGTGCCCGGGTCGCCGCTCAGGGCGAGGGCAGTGAGCGCCTGTCCACGTAGAGCGAGGGGATGTCTTTCGTCTTTGAGGAGATTCGCCAGGGCTGCAAGCACTTTACCTCGCCAGGGGGCCTCGCGCGACGCATCGCGCAACCAGCGTGCCGGGATCAATAGATCGTGCTCCAGAGGCGGGGATGTCTTCTCCAGAAGAGCATTGACAAGGGGGGTGGCGTCGCCGTGAGCGGCCAGATAGTGCATGGCGAGCAATTTGCCGCTCCAATCCGGTTGCTGAAGCAGTGTCTCGGTGAGATCATAAGCGGCAAGCGCTCTGCCGGCCAGGTACCCTTCCAGGATGAGGTGGGCGAACCGCATGCGGTTGTTCGCGTGTGCGGTCAGGAGACCGCGATTGGCCATCTTGGCCAGGATGCCCGGCGTGGGAGCAGCGGTTTTGTCTTTGCGGCGAGTTTTCTTCTCTTCGGATGCTTCTTCCTGCTCTTCCGGTGGTTCGAAGGACTTGACCCAGCGATGCGCTTTGCGCGGGTCGAAAAGGGGTTGCGCGGTCAGGACGACTTGCATCGCCAGCGTTTCGAGAGCCGCGGCAGGAACATCGGGTGGGGCGAGACGCAGGAGATGGGTTTCGATGCTATCCAGGGCTGTGGGGCCACGACTGTCGCCCGCATAGGCTGCCCAGGTTTTGAGCGTCAGTTCGAGCGGCGTCAGGGCGGTGGGGTCGGCTTCGAGCCAGGATGTGAGGATGAGAGGGTCTATCTGGGCCCCCTCCCTCTGTGCCCAGGCTTCCACGGCGATGTAGCGAGTCCACAGGTCGGCCCAGCGTTCGAGAAACGCTCTGCGTTCTCTCGGTCCCCAGGGCATAACGGTCAGAGGGGCGAAATCCAGGGCGAGCAGGCCGTCCAGGGTTTCCGGGCAGGCGGTGGTTACGATGCGGGTGGCCGGGTAGGCTTCGAGGAGTTGACGTAGGTACTCGGTGGCGAGTTCGACGCCATCGGGTGGGAGTTCGTCCAGGCCGTCGAGGAGGAAGAGGGCGCGTCCGCTATGGAAGATGCGCCGGATGAAACCGGGGAGGCGGGGCAGGTTGAGGACGGGCGTGTATGCGGAGACGGCGTCCACAAGTGGTTGAAGGAGGTCTTTTTGTGGCGCGGGGAGGTTCAGGTCGGCGATGTGGACGAGGAAAGGAATGGCGTTGCTCAGGGCTCCCAGTTGAGAGTCCTGGTTCGCTGCCAGCGATGCGAGGTGGGCGAGGGCGACGGTCTTGCCGGTGCCGGGCTGACCGATGAGCACCAGGTTTCGCCCGCCGGAGAGGGCTTCGGGGAGGGTGAGGGTGGGCGCTCCATAGACGGCGGCCAGTTCCGGCCAGGCGGGGAGGTAGGGGATGGTTTCGGCGACGGTGTCTTCGGCGTAGACGGGACCATCCGGCTCCACGCGCGGCGGCGGTGCCAGCAGGCGAGGCGGTATCAGGATTTCGTTCAGAGCGAAGAGGGGGGCGGCGAGGTGCATCCCCTGCGCCAGTCGTAGTGTAGCGCGGCGGTGGGCGATCTCCACGCCGCTTGTGCTACGTTCTTGCGCCGCTTCACGCTTTTCGCGGGCTTCCCGGATGACCTGTCGTAGCAAAGGGCGCATGGTGTTGACCACCCACCAGAACACGGTGGCGGCGGCAACACCCAACCAGAAGGAGAACAGGTCAATGACCGGAAGGCGCATGGGCTAATCGCTGTACAGGATGCGTCCGCAGGTCGGGCAATGGGTGATTTGGGAGGGCGAACGGGCGTTTTGTTGCTCTGCCGGGGTCAACGTGGTGCCACAGGCGGCACAGGCGCCATCGCTGACCAGGGCGACGGCTACGCCGCGACGCTGACGACGGAGGTCCTCGTACAGTTCCAGGACGTCGGCTTCCAGGTTTTTCGCGATAACCGCTCGCTCGGCCTGGAGGCGTTCCAGGTCTTTTTGCAGGGAGGACGCTTCTTCGCTTAGTTCGCGGTTCTGTTCGGCCAGGCGAGCGGTGACCTGATCGAGAGCATCCTGGGCCTGTTGACGCCTTTGTTCGGCCTCCTCGCAGGCAATCATGGCGTGTAGCAATCGGTCTTCCAGCGTTTCGAGGTGGCGCTTCAGAGATGCGACCTCGTTTTGCAGGTCTTGCAGTTCTTTCGGGTTTTTGATGGTGCCACCATATAGACTGGCTTCAGAGCGCCGGATTTTTTCTTTTTGACTCGCGACCTCGTCATTGAGGCGGCCCATGTCGCGGTCTGCGGAGCGGTAGGCGGCCTCAGCCTCTTCCAGGCGCGCCCTGGCCTGTTGCAGTTCGGCGTCGTTCTCCAGGGTCTGGCGAATGGCCCTCAGACGGTCATTCGCCTGGGCGATGCGTGTATCCACCTGTTGTAGACGGTAGAGGTTGAGGGTGACGCTCATGGGTTGATTATATAACGAACTGTCTAGCGCGAGGGCAGGTTGAAGTAATTGTAAACTGCCTGAGAGAGTTCGGCGAACATGGTCGAGACCGGGTCCCACAAGGCCTGGACGGGATGGTAGGCGTAGATGGTCAGGACGTAGTTCCCGCCGGGGGTATAGACGATGGCCGCGTCGCTGACGTTATGGATGACGCCAAACACGTCGCTGACCCAGCCGTGTTTGTGCGCGACCTGGGTCCCTTCGGGGACACCGGCCTCGATCAGGACGCCGATTTTATCTTGCACCAGGAAGTTGATCATTTGCTGGCATTTTTCCTGGCTCAGTTGCTCCGGGAAGGCAGCGATGAGGGCGCCGCCACCGCTTTGGGCGCACTGGTAGATGTCTTCCAGGAGCATTCCCATGTCGGAAGGGGTGGTCTGATTGTAACGGTCGGGGTCGGTATCCACATCGGTGCGCTGGTTGGCCGGGGTGCGGTAGGTGGCCAGGAGGGGGGCACCCTCGTAGAAGTAACCGGCGAGGAAGGTGTTTTCCAGACCCAGGGCTTGCATGTCTTCGGTGACGATCAATGGACCGCGCACCTCGTCCAGTTGCTGCATCAGGAGATCGGCGGGAGGATTCTCGGATTTGCGAATCATGTCCAGAATGAGTTCCGAGGTCTGTTCATCGATTGCCTCTTTCCCCTGGTGGATGAAGTAGGAGACCATGATGGGAATTTTCACCGTGCTGGAGGCAGTGAAGGCCACATCGGGTTGGACGGAGATCTCCTGTCCGCCGTTCAGGGCGAAGTGAATCTCCTGGCCGGTTTGCAGGTCGAGCAGGTAGAGGCCAATGACGCCGTCAAAGCCGTCCACGGTGATGATTTGCTTCAAGAGGGTTTCCAGGTTCTCCAGAGGAGGGCGGGTGGGCGGCGTACGTTGGTAGGAGAGGGAGACGCGGCGGTTGGTCGGGGACCGAAGTGCGTCCTCGATCAGGATGACGGCGCGGTCAATGTCCAGTTCCTGGCCGGGCCGGCCTGGGGTGAAGGTCGTGCTGCCGGGGACGGGTTGAGCGGGTGTGGCGGGCTGGTCGTAGCGGGCAGCGATTTCGTTCTCCAGATAGGCACGCAGGCGCTCTTCGGAGAGTGTAGCGCGCAGGGGGATGGCCACGGGCGCGGGGTCGCGGTTCCAGAGGTAATCCCAGAACCCACCCCAGAACGAGCCACCGGTGCGCGCCAGGTCGGCGGCTGCGATCATGCTCTCGATATCCACACTGAACCCGACGACGGCAGGGTCAATGTGGATGACCGCGTCGGCGTATTGCAATTCGACCGGCATCGAGTACACCTGGAGCACGCGCTGGGAGGCCGTCTGCGGGTCCACCCCGCCGACGGGCACGCCGGCGATGGTCATGCCGGCGGGGTAGGTGGCACGCTGACGGCTGTAGGCGATCAGTTGGGTAATGGTCAGTACCAGGGCAGCGGAAATGAACAGGAGAGATAACCAGCGCAGAAAAAACGGCGTGTTGCGGTTTCTCACAGTGCCTCCGAAGTACGAAGGAGTTGTTTGTGGGAGAGGACCACAAGATGGCTGTAAAAGGCATATCCAATTGGTGACTTAAGTCACGGCGCGAGTATAACACACCTGCCCGACCTGTTGTGCTACAATCATATCGTTGGCGGAGCGCCTCATGGCCTTTCGGCAGGCGTTCTTTTGTGGCTCACAACGATGAGCAGAAAAATCGCATACCTGGGATGATGAACTATGCTTCGTTCTTTTCTCATCTACCTCTCGAAGGCTGCCTGGGCGCAACGGATGGTCACGCAATGGAAGTTCGCCTGGAGGGCAGCCTCTCGTTTTGTCGCCGGGGAGACGATAGAGGATGCGCTGCGCGTGGTTCGCGAGTTGAACGCAAAGGGCATCAACGTCACTCTGGACCATCTGGGGGAACACACGACCTCCCCTGAGGAGGCCGCCCAGGCGACCGCCGACATTCTGGAGATCCTTGACCGCCTGGGACAGGATGGCTTCCGTTCCAACGTCTCCATCAAACTGACGCAGATCGGCCTCGCCCTGGACGAGGAACTGTGTGCCGAGAACCTGGAGCGCATCCTGGCCCGTGCCAGGGAGCGGAAGAACTTCGTGCGCATTGACATGGAGGATTCCCCCTACGTTGATCAGACCTTTGCCCTCTATCGGCGAATGCGCGACAAAGGGTATGAGAACGTCGGCTTGGTGGTGCAGGCCTACCTCTACCGCTCCGAGGAGGACACCCGCGCTCTGCTGGCGGAGGGAGCGCGTTTCCGGCTGGTCAAAGGGGCGTATAAAGAACCTCCCGAACTGGCCTACCCGAAGAAAGCCGACGTCAACGCCAACTATGACTTGCTCGCCAAAATCCTGATTGACGCGGCAGTGGAAGCCGGCGCGCCGACCATCAGCGCAGATGGCCGCATTCCGCCCATCCCGGCCATTGCCACGCACGATGAGGCGCGCATTGATTTTGCCCGTCAGTATGCTCGCAAGGTCGGCCTGCCCAACGACGCCCTGGAATTTCAGATGCTCTACGGCATCCGTCGTGACCTGCAAGAGCGCCTGGCGGGTGAAGGCTATCCGGTGCGCGTCTACGTCCCCTACGGCACGCATTGGTATCCCTACTTCATGCGTCGCCTGGCCGAACGACCGGCGAACCTGTGGTTCTTCCTCTCCAACCTGTTTCGGGGGTAAGACGGCCTCCTCAGGGCGCGTCTTGTGGTAAAACAGGGGTATGACCGCCGCCCCTCCACTTGCCATTGTGACCGGTGCCGCGCACCGTCTCGGACGCGCCTTTGCCCTGGCGCTGGCGCGTCGTGGGTACGCCATCCTGTTGCA
>RFJH01000328.1 GCA_003694975.1 Anaerolineae bacterium
CGCAGCAGGTGAGACCTTCGCCCAGTTCTACGTACAGATTGAAGTGAGTGGCGGAGGAGGCAGCGAGCCCTTTGCCGTCATCCACGTTACATACGACCTTTCTACCTTTGATGAGGGAATCTACACGGGGTGTCCGATTGTCACTGCCCATATTACCACCAACGGCGCCGGCGATGTAAAATATCACTGGACGCGCTCCGATAACGCATCGACGCCTGTCGAGACATTGCATTTCAATTCTGCCGGAACAAAAGATGTTCAGAAGGAATGGCGTCTTGGTTCAGGCGCTCCGCCTGACACCTACTGGCTTGGTATTTACATTGACGAGCCTAACCATCAAGACTTTGGACACATAAACGTAAACAAATGCAGCAGCCCATAGGGGGATAGTGGTTCCCAATTCATGCGAACGCGCCCGACGTGGCCTGTCATCCCCGTCGAGAGGCGATAATTACCGGGTTCCGGGGTCTGGAAGACCTCGGAACCCTGGATTAATAACGCTTGCACGCAAGGGCGGTCAATGAGTGTGGAATGCTCCTTTGCTGATATAATTTGAAAGCACCTTCTCAAGTAAAGTGATGTTACCTTGTTCCGGGGACATCGGTTATGAGTGGGAGTTGGGAAATGCATACGAAGATCATGGCCAAGGGATATACCAACGTTGTCATGGTGTTGAATATGAAACGCTTCGTTCGTCGAGAAGACCAGGAGCGTTTTGAAAACCTCCGCGGCACCAAAGAATTTGCGGATGTTCTGCGAACTCAGTGGCCCGCTGTTGGTGAACGGCAAAGGCGCTTCCTGTCCATGGACACATACAGGAAGCGCCTTTATGGTACAGCCTATCGTGCTGACGATGTCATGTCCACCGAACAGGTCGGCTTTGCCACAGGAGTCTTTCGCAATTTGATGTTGGAGCGATATACCTTTCCTACATACGCCCTGGATAAAGAACAAATCGAATTTCCCGAATACCTGAGCACGAACTTTCAGTTCAAAACGTTGTTCAAAAGGGTATGGGATCGCTGGCATATCTTCATCAGGCCTTCCTACACAGGCTTTTTCGTCATCCGGTTGACGCAAATTTACCGCAATCCCGGGCGCACTGTGAAAGCGCTGGCACAGGATATCATCAACCTGCAAGAATCGTTTGATGTGCCCAGCGCAAGGAACTGGCTTGAGCGTGTTCGTCAGCAATATGGAGGCCAACCCGAAACTCTGGCGACGAAGGAACGTTCTATTGAAGCCCTTTTGGCCTGGCTGGGTGCTGAACAGTGGGAAAACGGGGAATTGCTTTACTATCCTGTTCAATGGAAACTGGCCATGGAGGTAGCCGGCTACTTCGTGGAGACCATAGGGCGGGAGATTCTCTTACCCAATGGAAGTTCCGTGCGTTTGGAACCCCCAAGTCCCAGCATCTCGGTTCCCCTGCACGATTCCTACGTGATTCACCATTTTGAGACCTTGTTGGCGCACCCTACGTTGTTGGACCGCTCGAAGAAGAGCGACAACCCCAATGTCCGGATCCCGGTCACCGTACACGACATTCGCAAATCGCGCTATCTTCGGCGGGCGCTGATCAATCTAATGGAAGGGGCGATTCTCAGAGGCCCTGATGCCGTTCAAAGTGAAGACGCCCCCAAAGCGGATACTTGCCTGTTTCCCGCACCGCGCTGGAGCGATGTAGACAACCTGATGCAAGAGAATCTGGCCTCATGGAACGATGAGTTTTGCCTGATGAAAGCGCGCACGGCCATTCTGATTCCTTCTGGGGACTGGAAGAATCATGAACTTGCCGTTTCCACCATGCCCGGCACGACACTGCGGGTGCGTTACGTCCGTTATTGGGGCGCCATCGAGCGTTTGATCGAGTTTGTGCTTGAGATTCGCGTGCTTGCTCAATTGGTGGAGAGTGCTTCCTTTGAATTGCTGGGTGAAATCGTTGACGTCGTTCAAAGGACGCGCGGACAGATTGCTCAAGGAAACATCCGCATGGACGACGAACTGGTCAGATTGACCACTCGCGCTGCCCACTGGCGTCGCCTGGCCTCGCTGGCACAAAGTTTGAGCCATGCCCACCTTTGGAGTCGCGCGGAATACGCCATCCGTAAGGCAGAGCACCTTTTCAACCAGTTGGGCGTACATCAGACCCTCGAACACATCTCCCGAAACATCGAGAGCATCAACAGTGTGGTAGATCACATTGACGAGTGGTATCTGGCCGATCTTGCCGAGAAAAGCAATGACCAGGCGAACTTGTTCTCGTTCGCCTTTGCTGCCCTGTCCCTGATTTTGACCGTCTTGATGCTCCCCTCGTTTTGGGCAGATATCTTTGCTGTCGGGCAGGCAACAGAGAGTCCGTCATCCCCCCTGATCATCGGGGGATGGACAGGCACCCTCCTCGCCGCGCTGCTTATTCTCTGCGCCATAGGAATGCTCGTTATCGTGATCAAACAACGGCGCTACTTCTTCGCCTTGCTAAAGGCCTTGTGGGACAGGCCACTACATCCTCGATAAGGTTGAGGCAAATCTCTTGCAGGCACATTGACATCCGGTACTCCCTCATGTAGACTCCTCCTATGGACATTGATATCGAACTGTATCGGCACGAAGTGACCATCTCTTCCGACCCGCTGGTGCGCCTCTCGGCGATAGATATCGCCCCGGAGCGCCATCAGCGGACGTTCGTTTTCATCCACGGCTTTGGCGGACAGGCGCGGCAGTGGGTCTATCAGTTGCGCCGCTTCGCCGTGCAGAATCGCGTCATCGCCCTGGATCTGCGCGGGCACGGACGCTCCGACAAACCCTCCGGGCGCTACGATATGCCCCAGATTCTCTCCGACCTGCAGAGAGCGCTCGAACTGCTGCGTGTGGAGAAGCGCTTTGTGTTGGCCGGTCACTCCTTCGGCGGCGCCATCGTCACCGAGTACGCCCTCGCCCACCCTGAACGGGTGGAGAAACTCATCCTGATTTCCACTTCGGGTCAGTATAAACTCAGCCCGCTTTACCGCCTGGGATTGTACATGCCCAACTGGCTCCTCCGATTGATTGACCCTCTCACGCGCAACTGGCTTTCCGCGCCGCCCCACGTCCTCAAGCCACTCTACTGGAACAACATGTCCCGTTGGGAGGGGTGGGAGAAATTCCGCCAACTGAGTGTTCCTACGCTGGTCATTCGCGGTCATCGCGATATCGTTTTCGAACGGCCACTCTTCGAGGAAGTGGCGCGTGCCATTCCGGGGGCAGAGGAGGCCGATATCGGGGTCTCCGGTCATATGGTGATGCTGGAGCGTCGCGACGCGGTCAACCGCGCCATCGAGCGTTTCCTGGCAGGTGAATCGCAACGCACCTGGCGCGATACCACGCCCGCCGTGGCGGAGGGAGGGCGAGAAGCCTTGCGCCGTGAGCGACCCTGGTTGCAACACTATGAGCCCGGTGTTCCCTACACCATTGGCATCCCGCGCGTCCCCCTGCATCACTTACTGCGCTCTGCCGTGCGGAGGTTCCCACGTCGCGTTGCTCTCTATTTCAGCGGCAGCCGCATGACGTACCGCCGCCTGAATCACGAGGTCAATCGCTTTGCCAACGCATTGCTCCATCTGGGATTGGGAAAAGGGGCGCGCGTGGCGCTTCTCCTGCCCAATATCCCGCAAATGGTCATCGGCTTTTATGGCACACTCAAGGCCGGCGGCGTGGCCGTCTTCACCACCCCGATGACCGAGCCGGATGAACTGATACGCCAGATTAGCGAGAGCGAAGCCAGCGTTCTCGTTACCTTACGCAGTTGGGCCGGCCTGGCGCGGCAGGTGCAAGAGCGCGCCGGTTTACCTTTCGTGATCCTGACCGATGTGGCAGACTACCTGCCCCTTCCCAGCCGTCTGTTCTTCCGCTGGCGTCATCGCGGCCTTACCGCGCCGGGCGCCTTGCATTATCGCCGCTGGCTGCGGGGGGAGAGCCACCACTCGCCGACCGTCGAAGTCGCTCCGGAAGAC
>RFJH01000329.1 GCA_003694975.1 Anaerolineae bacterium
ACCGGCACCAGCGGCACCAATCGTGAGGCAATCATATAGAGCAGGATGAAGAACGCCAACGTACCGATGCTCAGCACAACCTCAATGCCTGGCTTGTATTCTTGCCAGGTGAAGGGCATGCGCGTGATCGTCAACGAGATGGGGATGATCACGTAACGCTCAATCCACATGCCAACGTTGATCAACACACCAACGATGAAAATCAAGGTCGGATTAGAGCGGAACTTCTTGTTCCACAGGGTCAACCAGGGGATGACGATGTTACAAACCAACATCGTAAACCACATCCACCCCAGAGGGCCGGCCTCGTGGAAATGCAGCAGGGTTTCGGTAAACTTATCGCCGCCGTACCACTGCACCAGGTAATCATTGAAGAAGAAATACGCCCAGGCCATCGAGACGATGAGCATCAACTTCCCCAGGGCGTCGAAGTGCTCTGGGCGGATGAAGTACTTCATGTGCTTCATCGTCGCCCGCACAACGGCCAGCACTACGGCCACCGCTGCGATACCGGAATGCAACGCCCCGATGACGAAATAGGGGCCGAAGATGGTCGAATTCCATCCTGGCCGCGTCGCGGCGGCGAAGTCCCACGAAACGATGGTGTGCACCGAGAACATGACCGGGATGATGGCATAGGCGAAGATGCCCAATGCCTTGCGCAGGTGAGTCCACTCACCTTCCGTGCCACGGAAGCCCAGCGCCAGAATACGATAAAACGTCTTCCGCCAGCCGGTCGAGCGGTCACGCGCCATCGCCAGATCGGGGATCAACGGCAGGAACAGATACATCGTGCTCGCCAGGAGATACGTGTTGATCGCTAGAAAATCCCACATCAGCGGCGAATGGAAATTCGGCCATATCTGCCGCGCGTTGGGATAAGGGAACATCCAGTACGCCCGCCAGACGCGCCCCAGGTGCATGAAGATGCTCAGGCCGGCCTGGACGAGGCCAAAGGTGGTCATCAACTCCGCGGCGCGGGTGAAGGGACGCCGAAACTCCACTTTCATCACGCGCAGGATGGCCGAAATGAACGTCCCGGCATGGCTGATACCAATCCAGAACACCGTGTTAACGATGAAAATACCCCAATACGCCGGGCGGTTGGTCCCCGCTACACCCATACCCTCGGCGATCAGATACCCCCAGGCACCAAAGAGCGCCACGAGCACGATCACTGCAAGCACACCCGCCACCACCCAGAACTTCCACGACGTGGTGTGCATGGCCTCCATGACCATGGCGTTCATTTCGCCACGCGGCCGAGGATCCAGCAGCAGATGTTCCTCTCGATGATTGACGTGCTCTCCATGCCGTGCGGGCATCGCATTAGCCGCTGTAGCCATGACCGGCACCTCCCTTCAGATAAACTACTCTCGGCAATGTTCCGAGGTCTTCCAAGAGTTTCACACCGCGCCCATCGCGCGCCATACGGCTGACGCGGCTCTCCGGGTCGTCAATGCGGCCAAAGACAATCGCGTCCGCCGGGCAGGCCTGAGCGCAGGCAGGCTCGATCTCACCATCATAAACCTCGCGCCCCTCGCTTTCTGCCACCTCCTCTGCACGTCGAATGCGCTGAACACAGAACGTGCATTTTTCGATGACCCCTCGACGGCGCACGGTCACATCGGGATTCAACTGATTATCGAGTGGTTCCGGGCGCTCCCAATCCCGCCAGTTGAACGTTCGCACCTGATACGGGCAGTTGTTCGCACAGTACCGCGTACCAATGCAGCGGTTATACACCTGCACGTTCAACTGTTCTGCATCACTGTGCACCGTGGCAAACACCGGGCAGACCGGTTCACAGGGCGCATGGCCACATTGCTGACACATCACCGGCTGGAAAGGCGTCATGGTGATATCCGGATACTCTCCTTCCCAGAAACGCTCGATGCGTATCCAATGCATGGAGCGTCCGTAGCCCGCGTCCTCCTCGCCGACGAACGAAATATTGTTCTCCATGGCACAGGCTACCACGCAGGCCTGACAACCGGTGCACAAATCCTGATCAACGACGATCCCCCATTTCCCTTGCTCTACTTCGGACCAGTTCGCACTGTATTCGGGTACCTTGTACTCAGACATTCCTCATCTCCTACTTTTCAAACCCGTAGACGCCGAGGCGACCCTCCAGGCGGGAAAGTTGACGACGTTTTCCTGTCTTCTCGACACGCACCTTTAACGCGGCGAAAGTCAGATCGCCGGCCGGGTTGAACGTCACGCCGAGCAAATCCGCCGGGTTGGCCCCGCGACCCTGAGCGTACCGCCCATAAGCCACGTGACCCTGACCAAACGGAATGGCGATCACATCCGGACGAATGGCGGGGTACCGATAAACGGGCGCTTCGATTGTGCCGAAAATCGACGTGACCTGCACCACGTCATCATCCTGGATGCCCAGTTCCTCGGCGGTGCGCGGATTCATTTCGACCCATGTTCCCCACATCACGGTGGTCGTGGGATCCGGGGTCTCCTGCAACCAGGGCTTGTTCGCCCCCGCCTCCCCCAGCACGGGAGAGACAAAGGGGTACAGCACGAATTCGCCTTCGCCGTAATAGGCCGGCTTGTCCACCTTTAGCGGCTTGTCCAGCACCTTACTCCCCGAAGGCGCATCCAGAGCATCCTCTCGCGTCCACCAGCCACCGTATTGCTGGAACTGAGCGAAGAAGGTGTTGATTTCAGGCGCCTGGAAGAAACCGCCTTCGGCCTTCACCAGGTCGAGCAGCCGGGACTGAAGATACTCCACCTCGTCGGCAAACGGCAACGCTTCGGCCACCCGCCCGCCGACCTGCTTCACCGCGGCGAGGAAGACATCCACGGTCGAGCGCGTGTCGTAATACGGCACGACCACCGGCTGCATCCCCGAAAGGACCTTCTTTCCCGTGCCGGTCAAGACGCGCTGGTATCCCCAGGATTCCAGACCGGTGTGATCGGGGAAGATGTAATCCGACTGCAGCGCCGTCTCATCGGGGAAGGAGGCGAAAGAGATGACCAGTGGCACCTGCTGCAAGGCTTCTGCGAAGCCCAGGCCTTGCGGCAATTCAAAGAGGGGGTTGACGCCGTGCACAAACAGCACCTCGATCTCCCCATTCCGCATTGCCTGGATGAACTCCAGCATCTCGCTTGGAGAAGCCGGCGCATGGTGCGCGCCCAGCGGCGCCTGGGGAGCGAAGAAAACGCCGCCTTCCTTCCCCAGATTATCGGCCAGGATGTTCAAAGCCAGGATGGCTTCCCCAGCACTTACGCCGTTGCTCTGCGCCAGAGCCGCTCCGCCGGGGATGGCAAGCGAACGCTCCACCGAAGCAAACAGTTGCGCCAGGTGCTCCAGTTTCTTCACCGGAACATCGGCCATCTGCGCGAGTGCCTCCACGTCCACATCTCGATACGCTGCGGGGACGCGTTCGCCTCGTGCTTCGGCAATCAAGCGACCCAGCGCCAGAGCGACCAGCCCTTCCGTACCGGGAGCGATCGGAATCCATTCGTCCGCCGTGGCCGCCGTCTGCGACATGCGTGGCTCGAACTGCACCAGATAGCCACGCCGACCGGCCTTGCCGCGCCGCATCTCGGCGAACCCCCGCGTATAAGCAACCGGAGAAAGCCAGGTCTCCAGGAAATTCGCTCCGAAGGAGAATACCACCTCCGCGCCGGCAAGGTCGAAGTACAGCATGGCCTCCCGGCCAAAGACCTGCGAAGTCGCTTTGCGCAGGGACGCCCGCGCCTCGAACATGCTCAACGCCCCAAAGCGGATCGGCGGACGCGCGCCGAGGGCCTTTGCCAGGTCGCTCACCAGGTCAAAGAGGTGATCAGGGGCCAGGCCGAGAAGGAAAGCCACTTTCGAGGCAGAGGTCGAACGCAGGGCATCGGCCACCACGTTCACCGCCGAGTCCCACGTCATGCGCTGGTCGCTCAACGTCACGCCGCGGCCCTGTTTGACGGGGTGCTGCACGCGGTCCGGGTTGTAGAGTCCCTGCAACGTCGCCTGCCCACGCGCGCAGGTCTTTCCCAGGTTGACGGGATTGTTCTTATTGCCCTCGACCTTGATCGCCCGTCCCTGCATCGTCCGCACCACCAGGCCACAGCCGGCAGGGCATTCGCGGCACGTAGTGGCAAAATAGGTGCTTTCGCCGTTGTAGGAATACTCCGGCATGGAGACATACGGCTTGCGCACCACGTAACGCGAGGCGGGGCCACAACCGGTAAGCACTGCCGTGGCCGCCGAACCCGCTCCAAGCAATTTCAAAAATTCACGCCGGGAAATTCTATCGCTCATAACTCCGTTCCTCGCATTATTTATGGCAGGTCTGGCAATCGAGTAGTTTGGCCAATCGCTCTGGGTCACCTTGAGAGCGCTCTCGATGGCAATCCATGCACCATCCCATATTCATCACTTGAGGATTTCGCGCAACGGTGACCTTGCTCATATCCCCATGGCACGTCTCGCAGTTCAAACCCGCCCCAATGTGCGGGCGATGACTGAAGTAGACGAAATCCGGCATGATGGCCACCGGCACCCAGGGGATTGGCTCGCCCTTCTCCACATAGGCCGCCAGTTTGTCCAATTCCGATGATTCCCTGGCAATCTGCTGATGGCAACCCCAGCACTTCGATTGGGTTGGCAGTCCTGCCGACTGACCACGCCACGCTCCCGGATGACAATAAAGGCATTGCACCCCCAGGCCAACATGGAGATTGTGCTTGAATTCGATGGGCTGCGGTGGCGGTACCTGAGTCTGATAGACGGCCCATCCCGCCCCGGCCAGGACGACGAGGACGGCAATCAGCAACAATGCGACAGCCATGGGCTGCCTGAACATTCCGATGAATCTCTCACCCATGTTCTCTCCTCGAAAGGTATTTTGGACTATTTGCGCTTGCGCAATACCCAGACCACCAGCGCACCAATAGCGACCAGAATACCCAGGAACAGAGCGCTTGAGCCGAACAGGCCCAGGAACGCGCCCAGACCGGTCAGGATGCCCGTCCACAGGTTGCGCGCCGGGCCGCCGACGGTTGGTGGCGGCGTCTGTCCCTCTCCCGCCGCGCCGGTCTCCTCGCTCTCGAATCCGGTAGGCAGAGTCTGAGCGTATTTCAAGATGTCTCGCCCGTCGGCCGGCGTCCATCCCAGGAGATAGCCGATCGGCATCTCCGTCCCGGCGACGCCGAAGCGGGTACGGTGCAGGAAACGCCACGGGTCTCTGTTGGCGACCGTTCCCAGGTACTCGTCCACCCCCTCCGTCCGGAAAACAATTTTCTTGCCGTCCTCCCCATGGCATTCGGCGCAAATCTGGTCGTAGAGTTGCTTCCCATGCTCAAGGCTTCCCCCAATCACCTGCAGGGAGACCGGATCGATGTATTGGCTATCGTCAATCAGCCCCTCTTTCAAAAACAGGGCGAGCGCCTGCATGTGTTTTTCATCAAGGTAAGGAGAAAAATCGTGCGCCGGGTCTTTCTGCCCTTTCAGATGCCCCACAATCTCATCGACTTCAAGGCCCTCCACCGCCCGCATGATGTTCGGGAAGCCGGTGTAATGAGAGCCGGAGCCATATGCACCCTCCACCCCCTTGTAATCCCAGCCGTGGCACTCAGAACAGCGCCAGGTATCCGCACCGGAACGAGTGTTCGTCGTCTGCCGAGACCAGATCGGCATATCCCCTTCCGGCGGGTCCACTCCCAGTACGGCATACCAGCGATCGTATAACTGAGCACCCAGGACGATATCGTCCTGCTGTGCAAACACAACGCCTGTCGCCAGAAGCGCAACGACAAGCCCAAGCACCCCTGCAAGCACATGTCGCTTCATAATAACTCCACCTCGCATTACGTCAAGGAAATTGGCACGATCAGGACGCCGCGATTATACACCAAAACCGCTATTAGTGATGAATTTCATCTTCTTCTTCTCATGTTATACTTGAACCTCATGAGGTCTCCCCTTCCTTTACCACGTTCCGCCGTCCTCTTCCTGCTCGGCCTCGCGCTAATCCTGGGTCACGCGGCGGCCAATCCGCTTTCCCTGTCCTCGCAACCATCCGCGTTCTCCCCACCGGTCCAGGCAACCCCAACCACTCCATCCGAGGCCGGCTCAACAAACGGCATCGTCCTTCTCGCCGCTTTCATCGTGATGATTGTCATCGTGCCTATCATCTGGCATCTCTACACCTGGTCGCGCCAGCAATAGCCAAGCGCAGATTTGGTCAAGACCCCTCCAGAGCGGAGGGGTCTCGATTCTCCGGGATGGGGACATACCGTCAGGCCGGCATCTGCGCCAACGCCTTCCGGGCGTACTCGAAGCCTCTATCCAAAGCCTCGAAGTTGTTCTTCAGCAAGTGCTGGTGACGCTGGGGGAGATGGGCTTTCAACGCCGCCTTGACCTGCTCCATAGTTAACTCGGGCAACATAGCCAGCAATGCGCCTACGGCGACCATGTTCAACAGGCGGCGGTCACCGATCTCTTCGGCCATTTCATTGGCAGGGATGAAAATCGTGGTGATATCATCTCGCTGCGCAGGGCGGTCCACCATGGACGAGTTGACCACCAGCACGCCTCCCGGTTGTATCAGCGGCTCATACTTATCGAACGAGGGTAAGTTGAGCACAATCGCCGCCGGAGGCCTGCGGACCAACGGCGAACCAATCTCCTCATCGGCGATCACTACCGTGCAATTCGCCGTACCACCGCGCATCTCCGGCCCATACGAGGGAATCCAGGTGACCTCCTTCCCCGAATCCATGGCCGCATACGCCAGCACCTGACCGGCAAAGAGCACGCCCTGCCCACCAAAACCGGCAATGATGATCTCTTTTTGCATTCTTTCTACCCTCCCATCAAACTTTAATTTGTGCCACCGCCTCGGCTACTTTGTAATCGCCCAGCGGGAAGACAGGCACCATATGCTCCTCCACCCACTTCAACGCGTCTGCGGGGTTGATGCCCCAGTTCGTCGGGCAGGTGGATAGCAACTCCACAAGTGAAAAGCCCAGGCCGCGCACCTGTGTTTCAAAGGCGAGACGAATGGCTTTTTTGGCCTTGCGGATATTGGCCGGATTGTGCAAAGAGCGGCGCACAACGTAGCCTGCGCCGTCCAACTGGGCGAGAATCTCCGCCATGCGAATCGGGTAGCCCTGAGTCTCCACATCGCGCCCGTTGGGAGAAGAGGTTGTCTTCTGGCCGGGCAAAGTGGTGGGGGCCATCTGACCGCCGGTCATGCCATAGATGGCGTTGTTGATAAAAATGACGGTGATGTTCTCGCCACGACCTGCGGCATGTACAATTTCGGCCATGCCAATAGAGGCCAGGTCTCCATCGCCCTGATAGGTGAAGACCACCCGGTCCGGCAAAACGCGTTTGATGCCGGTCGCCATAGCCGGCGCGCGTCCGTGAGCGGCCTCCACGAAATCGCAGTTGAAGTAGTTATAGGCGAACACGGAGCAGCCAACCGGCGCCACGCCGATTGTCTTCTCCCGTATCCCCATCTCGTCCAACACCTCGGCGATCAGACGATGCGCCACGCCATGCGTGCAGCCGGGGCAGTAGTGGGTGGGGAACTCGGTCAGCGATTCGGGGCGCTGGTAGACCAGATTCTCGGGTTTCGCAATCGTAACCATCGTGCACCTCTCAATTCACTCTCGCGCTCAGGCGCTCATACCACGCCTCGCGCGGATCGGCGGTAACGGTCAATTTTTCGCTGGTAATGCGTCGGATCTCATCGGCGATCTCGTCCGGGAACGGTACCACACCACCCAAACGTCCGTAGAACTCAACGGGCACCCGTCCCTGCACAGCCCTGAGCACATCATCCAGCATCTGACCGGAGTTCATCTCGACGACCAGGAACGCCTGGACACGACGGCTTAGTTCGTCAACCACCTGGTAAGGGAAGGGGCTGAGCGTGATCGGGCGCAACAAACCGACTTTGAGACCCTGTGCGCGCGCCGCTCGAACGGCAGAAAGCGCCACTCGTCCGGCTGTGCCAAACCCAATGATCACGAACTCCGCATCGTCCAGGTAATACTCTTTATAGCGCACTTCGTTCTTCTGAATCTCCCGCCAGCGCTTCAGGAGACGCAGGTTCGTCACCTCTTCATCATACGGGTCAATGTAGATAGAGGTGAGAATGCGACGTTCCCGACCTTCCGCTCCGGTCACTGCCCAATCCCATTCCCGACGTTTGACCGGTCGCATCTCCGGCAACTCCGCCGGCTCCATCATCTGACCGATGTTGCCGTCGGCCACGATCATGCAGATCGTGCGGTACTTCTCGGCCAGGTCGAACGAGAGCACCACCAGGTCAATCGCTTCCTGCACGCTGGAGGGGGCCAACACGATAGGATGGTAATCCCCATGACCACCACCGTGCACGGCCTGGTTGTAATCCCCCTGGGAAGGGGCGATGTTCCCCAGGCCGGGACCGCCGCGCATCACGTTGACCAGCACCATCGGCACCTCCGTCCCGGCGATGTAGGAGAGCCCTTCCATCATCAGCGAGACACCGGGGCTGGACGAGGTGCTCATCACCCTCGCGCCGGTACAGGCCGCGCCGTAGACCATGTTGATCGCGGCCACCTCGCTCTCCGCCTGAACAAAAACCCGCCCCAGTTCTGGCATGCGGCGGGACATCCATTCCAGGACCTCGGTCTGCGGGGTAATGGGATAGCCAAAGTAGGCCTCCAGACCGGCACGAATAGCCGCCTCGGCAATAGCCTCATTCCCTTTCAGCAATTCTTTGGCCATAGCGTTCTCCTTCTTCGAGACTACGCCACCGCAGGGGCGGTTCGTTTGACCACCTCACGGTAGACGGTGATGGCCGCATCCGGACAAACAAGCGCACAAATCGCGCAACCGGTGCAGCCATCCTTGTAGATGTGTGTCGGATGGTAGCCTTTAGGCGTCAATCGGCTCATATCGAGTTCGAGCACACCTTGAGGGCAGGCAGTGACACACAATTCACACCCCTTACAATGCATTTCGTTGACTTCAATCCAACCTTTCGCTGGCATCAAAACGCCTCCTTTGAAGAGTAGTAAGACAAAAAATGGCGTATATGCCTATTCCTACCCATTATCCCCCTTTTTTTGTCGTAAGGGTAGTGCCATGCGTCATACGTTGAAGGATACAAACTTCCCTCACTCTTTTATTTTAACACCTTCCACGCCGCCGGAGATGCTTGGAAACCACGTCGAGCGCAACGCTCTGGGGGGCTGCCCCTATCTTAAAACAAGCCCTGTCAAGGGGTCCGGCGCAAGCGCTCTCCGAGAGACTGCATGGCAGAGGCGTCGCAACTGGCGAGCAGTTGCGCTACAGCAACCCGCTCTCCGAGTGGCCGCGAAGCGGCTATATCGAGGAGAGCGATGACCAATGCGGCCCTCGATACGCACCTGCGGCGCTATCTGTATAAAGGGTAAGGCGGAGCGCTCGGCGAGGCGCTTCGCTCAGCGCGAGGTTCGCGTCGCGCGAGCCGAAGGCGTTTTTGTTCCATCACGCACAAAGGGACATATCGGGCTATAATAGGAATACCTACCTACCGACAACGCCGGGCACGGCATCCCCGCGACCCGCGCCAGTCCGGCAATGCAGAACCCTCACCAACATCAGGAGTGACAGATCATGAGCACAGAAACCCAAGCCGTCATCCTCAGCGCCGTCCGCACACCGAGCGGACGCTTTCAGGGCAGTTTGAGTGGCATCCCGGCCCCTCAACTGGGTGCCATCGTCGTCCGCGAAGCAGTACGCCGCGCGGGCATCCCAGATGCCGCAGAAATCGCCGAAGTCCTGATGGGCAACGTGGTCTCCGCAGGCCTGGGTCAGAACCCCGCCCGTCAGGCCGCCATCCACGCCGGTCTGCCGCATTCGGTCGGCGCGACGACGCTGAACAAAGTCTGCGGCTCAGGGCTGAAAGCCGTGATGCTCGCCGCACAGGCCATCAAAGCCGGTGATGGCGAACTTTTCGTCGCCGGTGGGATGGAATCAATGAGCCGCGCCCCGTTCCTCGTCCACGGTCGCTCCGGTGAATTGCGCTTCGGCCACGTTCAACTCGTGGACGCCCTGCTCCACGATGGCCTGTGGTGCGCCCTGGAAGATTGGAGCATGGGCAGCGCTGCGGAGTTCATCGCCGAGGAATACGGCGTGACGCGCGAGGCGATGGACGAGTTCGCCTACCAGAGCCACCAGAAGGCCATCGCCGCGATTGACGAGGGACGCTTCAAAGAGGAAATTGTGCCGGTGGAAGTACGCCGCAAGAAAGAGACCGTCCTCTTCGATACAGACGAGACGCCGCGCCGCGATACCTCCCTGGAAGCCCTCGCGAAATTGAAACCCGCTTTCGTGAAAGACGGCAAAGTGACCGCCGGGAACGCCCCCGGCCTGAACGACGGCGCCGCTGCGGTGGTCGTCGCCAGCCGCGCTTATGCCGAGAAACACGGCCTGCAACCCCTGGCACGTATTGTTGGCTATGCGCAGGCCGCCGACGAGCCGAAGTACCTCTTCCGCGCCCCGGTCAAGGCCATGCCTCTGCTCCTCGAAAAAGTCGGCTGGACTCTGGCCGATGTGGACCTGATCGAACTCAACGAAGCCTTCGCCGCGCAGGTGCTGGCGGACGGCTACGCCCTCGCCGATCAGGGCTGGGACTGGAGCAAAGTCAACGTGAACGGCGGTGCCATCGCCCTCGGTCACCCCATCGGCGCTTCCGGCGCCCGCATCCTGACCACGCTCATCTACGCCCTCAAACAACGCGGCCTGAAGCGCGGCATCGCCTCCCTCTGCCTGGGCGGCGCGGAAGCGGTCGCCATGGCAATTGAGATAGAATAGTGCGTAGTGCGAGATTATTCTCGCGCTACTCGGGTGAGCAAGTGTAATAACCATCTCTGGAGGCATGATGATGAGCGAGCAGGAGATGTTGGAACGCATTGTGATCGATCCCGAAGTGATGACGGGCAAACCCGTCGTTCGCGGCACGCGCCTGACGGTGGAATACATCCTGGGATTGCTGGCACAAGGGGCAAGCGTCGAGGAGATCCTGGAAGAGTATGTTGGCCTCACCAGAGAAGATATTCAGGCCTGTTTGTTGTTCGCGAGCAAATCCCTGGAAAGCACAACGTTTATGCCGTTGGAAATAGGAGCAGCATAGATGCGCTTTATAGTAGATGAATGCACCGGCCCTCTGGTATCTAGATGGCTGCGGGAAAAAGGGCACGATGTATTTGATATCTACGAGCAGGCGCGCGGAATAAGCGATGAGGAAGTGCTTGAGATAGCGAACCGCGAGAAGCGAATACTGATCACAAACGACAAGGACTTTGGAGAAAAAATCTACAGGGAGAGAAAGGTTCATTCGGGGGTAATCTTGTTGAGGCTGAAGAATGAGCGAGCAAGGAACAAGATAGCAGTACTGGAACAATTGTTGAGCAACTACAAGGCAGTATTGAAGGGAAGATTCGTGGTGGCTGATGAAAAACGAGTGCGAATCTCGTAAAGACAAAACAAACTGAGATGACCATAAAGCAAAGGAGCGCAGCGATGGAAATCAAACACATCTTCGTCGTCGGCGCGGGGACGATGGGCAACGGCATCGCCCAGGTCGCCGCGACCTCCGGCTATCAGGTCACCTGCATGGACATCGCCCCCGAAGCCATCGAACGGGCGAAGGCGACCATCGCCAAATCCACGGCGAAACTCCTCGAAAAAGGACGCATCACCGAGGAACAAAAAGCCGCTGCGGAGGCCATTCGCTTCGTCACCACCCTGGACGACGTGCCCCAGGCCGACCTGGTGATCGAGGCAGCCACCGAGAACCCCGAACTGAAGTTTAATATCTTCCGCGACCTGGACGCGCGCGCCCGCCCGGAAGTCATCCTGGCCTCGAACACCTCCTCCATCAGCATCACCAAGATCGCCGCCGCCACGAAGCGCCCCGATAAGGTCATCGGGATGCACTTCATGAACCCCGTCCCGCTGATGCGCCTCGTGGAGGTCATTCGCGGCCTGGCGACCTCGGACGAGACGGCGGCCACGACCATCGAGGTCTGCAAGACGATGGGCAAGACGCCGGTGGAAGCGAACGATTCGCCGGGCTTCATCTCCAACCGCATCCTGTGCCCGATGATCAACGAGGCGATTTTCGCCCTGCAAGAGGGCATCGGCACGCCGGAGGCCATTGACCAGGTGATGAAACTGGGCATGAATCACCCCATGGGCCCCCTCGAACTCTGCGACCTGATCGGCCTGGACGTGGTGCTCTTCGTCATGGAAGTCCTGCATCGCGACCTGGGCGAGGACAAATACCGCCCGGCCCCCCTCCTGCGCAAGATGGTGGACGCGGGCTACCTGGGCCGCAAAACCGGTCGTGGCTTCTACGAGTACAAGTAGTCACCTCGAAACCGTCCAACAAAAGACGAGACCTCCGGCGAGGAGGTCTCGTTGTTTTGGAATGGTTTAGCATCCGACTGAAGGCGAGATGAATCTCGCACTACGTCATCGCCACGGCGCGAGGATGAGTGCGGTGGTCTCATCCGCGGCGTGACCGAGGAG
>RFJH01000330.1 GCA_003694975.1 Anaerolineae bacterium
CACCAGCCGCTACTCGGAAATCTTCGGCGTACCCATCGCCCTGCTCGGCGCACTGGCCTACCTGACCATCGTCGTACTTCACCTTCTCGAAACACGGTCTTCGTTCTTTGCCGAGAATGGTCCCCTGATGATTTTCGGCATCAGCCTGGTTGGGGTACTTTACTCTGCCTACCTGACTTATCTCGAGGCTGCTGTCATTCATGCCTGGTGCCCCTATTGCGTCCTTTCCGCGCTCGCCATCACATTGATTTTCGCTTTGTCCATCACCCGACTGGCGCGCGAACAGAGCGAGTGACTCCGCAGGAGAGCGTGTTTCTCCGTTGAGCCCCTTCAACCGACAGGAGGAACTATGCCCCGCATCCGTTGTCACTACCTAGATTGCATTTTCCTGGACGAGGGCTACTGCAGCGCGGCCGCGGTCGAGTTCGACCCCGACACCGGCTGCGCCACATACTCTCCCACCGATGACGAACTCTCATCTGCCGAATGGGATGATGAGGAAGAACTGGAAGAGTGGGAAGAGGCCACTCTCGACGAAGAAGACGATCTCTGGCTAGACGACGAAGAGTTTTGAGAAAGCAATTCGCCCGCCGCGTATCAGGGGAACGTCTGCTCCCGGACGTTCCCAGTTCACCACGCGTTGGTAACAAAAAGAGCCGCCAGAAGCGGCTCTGATTTCTTCCTCAGCAACGCGTCTACGGAGAGACAACGGTGAGCGATCCCACCATTCCGGCCTCCAGGTGGCCGGGAATTCCACACACCACCTGGTACTTCCCCGGCTCCGCGGGTGCGGTAAAGGTGAACGTCCCCGAATCGCCCGCCTCCACCTCGGCTTCCCAGTAAATATTCGGCTCGTCATCGTCATCGAAGGGGGGAGTGGCCTCTGTCCCCAATTTCATGATGACGAATTCGTGATCCACTGCCCCCTTGTTGGTCAGTTCGATGGTAATCTCCGCGCCGGCAGGCACCGTCAAATCCTGTGGCTCGAACATGAAATCCACCATATCAACCTTGAGCGAGGTCGAGGCGGCGCCGCTTCCCCCACCTGCACCACCACAGGCAGTCAGCCCAAGAGCAAGCGCCAGGGCAAGAACCAAAAGCATGCGGTAAGTTTTCATTTTTATCCTCCAGAAATTTTGCGACAAAATATGTCCGTATATTCAGGATACACCCCATCCCATCGCTTATACAATCATCCGAAGGAACGATTCACACCTCACCCCCCTTGCCGTTTTGGGGTACACTATAGAGCAGGATCAACAAACAACTCGCTGTGAAGGGAAAAAGACCATGACCACACCTCGCTTTTCCGACCTGAATGTTTCAACCCGCATCCTTCTCGGTCCTGGGCCGAGCATGGCTTCCCCACGCGTCTTGCGAGCAATGGCCACACCGCCTGTCGGCCACCTCGACCCCGACCTATTGCAAATCTACACCGAAGAACAGCAACTCCTGCGCTACGTTTTCCAGACGGAAAACGAGTGGACCTTCGCCCTCTCCGGAACCGGCACATCCGGCATGGAGGCAGCCCTGGCGAACCTGATCGAGCCGGGAGATGCAGCCCTGATTGCCATCCATGGCTACTTCGGAGAACGCCTCGCCGAGATGGCCACCCGCCTGGGCGCCGAAGTGGACCGCATTGAGCGCCCCTTAGGAGAGATTTTCTCCCTCAAGGAAATCGAAACAGCGCTGAAACGCAAACGCTACAAAGTGTTCGCCATCGTCCACGCCGAGACGTCCACCGGTGCGGAACAACTCCACATTGGCGAAATCGCGGCAGCCGCACACAGATACGGCGCCCTGATCGTGCTGGATACCGTCACCTCGCTGGGAAGCATCCCTGTCAAGATAGACGAATGGGACATAGATATCGCCTACTCGGCCAGCCAGAAAAGTCTCGGCGCACCCAGCGGTCTGGCGCCGATTACGGTCAGCGAACGGGCTCGCGAGGTCATCCAGAAGCGCAAATCCCCTCCGCCGAGTTTCTACCTCGACCTGGCTCTCTACGCCAAATATTGGGGAGAGGAGCACGCCTATCACCACACCGCCTCGGCCAGCCTCCACTATGCCCTGCGCGAGGCATTACGCATTGCCGCCGAGGAAGGCCTGAAAGCACGCTTTGCCCGCCACCGCGCGAACGCCGAGTTGTTGTGGGCCGGCCTGGAGGAGATTGGTGTGCCGCCGTTTATCCCCCCCGAATACCGTCTCCCCCCATTGACCACCGCCCGCGTCCCTGAAGGTGTGGACCCGCACCGCGTCCGCACCCGCTTGCTCAAAGAGTACAACATCGAAATCGCCGCCGGCTTCGGCGCGCTAAAGGACAAAGTCTGGCGCATTGGATTGATGGGGTATTCCAGCCGCCGCGAAAACGTCCTCTTACTACTGGCTGCACTGCGAGAACTCCTTCGCTCATGACCCTTCTACGCCGCCTTCTGGCGATATGGCTCGCCCTGGGGCTGGTCGCCTGTGGTGCAACACCGCCATCGGTGACGGCGATCAGCCCCAGCCCCTCTTCTCCACCGACCGCGACATATGGGCCAACCCCAACCCTCACCATCACCCCTTCCGCCACCCCCTCACCCACTCCGACGCCCATCGCCCGCATCACCACCGCCGAGCGCGCTCTCTTCAACGGTGACTACGATCAGGCACGAGCAGAATATCGCGCTGCCCTAAACGACTCGACGGACGCTTCCCTGCGCGCCGCTGCTCTTTGGGGGCTGGGACGTGTGGAATTCCTGGACGGAAACCACCTCGCCGCGCTTGAAGCCCTCCGCCAACTGATTAGCGACTACCCCGATAGCCACTTCGCAGCGTACGCGCACTTCCTCCTTGGCGAGACCTACATGGCGATGAAACGCTACCGGGAGGCTGCCGATGCTTATGCAGCCTACCAGCGCCTGCGCCCCGGCTTGATTGATGGCTATGCGCACGAGCGCCACGGTGACGCCGCTTTCGCCGCCGGAGACTACGACGAGGCCCTCAAAGCCTATCGAGACGCCCTCCAGTCCCCACGCCTGGGCGACGACGCACAACTAAAAATCAAAATTGCCCAAACCCATGCTGCCATCGGTGATTACGCCAACGCCCTCACCCTCTATGACGAGGTCGCGGCCAGTACAACCAACGACTTCGTCAAAGCACGCGTGGACTACCTCGCCGGACAAGCCCTTCTCAAACTCGGCCAAAGCGAGGAAGCCTATCAACGCTACCTGCATGCCGTAGAGAACTACCCCCTCGCCTATGACACCTACCTCGCTCTGATCGAACTGGTGGATGCCGACGTACCGGTAGACGAATTCCAGCGAGGCCTGGTGGACTACTTCGCCGGGCAGTACGACGTCGCACTGGCTGCCTTTGACCGCTATCTGGCCTCCACCGACGAACCGGACGCCACCGTCTACTACTACCGGGGGCTCACCCTGCGCGCCCTTCAGCGATATGACGAGGCTATCGCCTCCTGGGATACACTGATCACCACGTACCCGAACAACCGCTACTGGTCTGAAGCCTGGGCAGAGAAAGCCTACACACAGTGGGCTTATCAGGAGTACTA
>RFJH01000331.1 GCA_003694975.1 Anaerolineae bacterium
AGTATCTGGGGGTTAAAAAATAGACCCTCACTCCAAGAAGGACGGAGTGAGGGCGCATAGGCGTTCTCTTACCCACGCACGTAGCGATTGTGGAATTCAATCCACTTCGGCAGCACTTCCTGCAACTGTTCCTTCGGCGGCAGGAAGGCAATCCGCAAATGGTGTGTGCCTGGCTTCTGCCCGAAACCGGAGCCGTTGACCGTCACCAAACCGGTCTCTTCCAGCAACGCCATGCAGTAATCGAAATCGTTCGTGCCTTCGGGCAACTTATCCAGGCGCGGGAACAGATACATCGCGCCGGTCTTGCCGAAGCACTTCACGCCCTCCATTTCATCGAACGCGGCGCGAATCATCTGCGCTTTTTCATACAGGTCTTGCAGAATGCGCTCCTTCTCTCGTTGGAAGAGGGCGTAAGGCTCACTGCCCTCCTCCGGCGGCGTGACCATGAGGTACGTCAAAATCTGCCCGGCGGTGTTCGAGCATAGCCCCACCGAAGCCTGCTTGAGGAGCAAATCAATCAGGCTCTGGTCACTGCCCGCGATTCGAGGGGGATTGCGCACTTCCATGTACCCGCCGCGATGACCGCACTCCCCGAAGAAGCCCTTTGAGATGCTGTGCAAACTGAAGAGCGGCACCGGGCGGTCGCCGAGCACGCGGGCGAAAGAGACGAACTTCTCGCCGTAGACGTTCTCCTGATACACCTCGTCGGCGATGATGGCCAGGCGGTGCTCCTCGGCGAAGTCAATCACCTCGCGGACGCTCTCCTCGTCCAGCACCGCGCCGGTCGGGTTGCCCGGGTTGATGACCACAATCGCCTTGACGTTCACGCCCTGGCGCGTGGCCTGCCGGTAGGCGCGTTCCAGTTCCTGCCGGTCGAGGGCCCAATCTCGCTCCTCATCGGGGTAATAGTCCACCTGCACGCCGCCGAACATGGTGATCGAGGCCGAATAGAGGGGGTACTGCGGGATAGGGATCATCACCCCGTCGTTCGGCGCGGCGATCAGCACGTTCAGGATACGTTTGGCCGCATCGCTGGCGCCGTCGGTGAGGAAGATGCGCTCCGGATCGGCCTGCAAGTCGCCGGTGAACCCATCGCGGCGGTTGATGAACTCGGCAACCGCCTGACGGACGAAGGCGAAGCCCTTGCTCTCGGTATAGGCTCCTGTGCCGGTCCCGCTCAACCGCAGGATGCGCTCACTGACCTCCAGCACGTACTCGGAGAGAAAATCGTCCTCGCTCAGCGGGCTTCCGGGCGTCTCCTCGAACAATTCCTTAAGTTTGCGCTCGCGGGCGATCTTCGAAGGTTCCTCTACCAGAGCGAGCACCTGTCGGAAATACGTCAGCGGCGATTGCCCCAACGCCTGAGGGTTGCCGATGTTGCAGGGGATGATTTCCCGCCCCTGACGTTTCAACTCGGCGGCGCGCTGCGGAATCGGGCCACGCACCGCGTACTCCATCTCCAACACGCGGGGATTAACGACGAGTTCCAGATTGGATGTAGCCATGACCGTTTCATCTCCTTTGCCTGGATACCGTTAAGTATACACCTGCCACCAAGCCGGTATAATACTTTCAACCGGAAAAGCAACCGAATTTTTTAGGAGATACCGTGCCCCCCATTTACGTCATCGGACACGTCAACCCGGACACCGATTCCATCGCCTCGGCGGTGGGCTATGCCTGGCTCCTACGCGAGCGCGACCGCAGCGAGGCCATCCCGGCGCGCGCCGGCCCGACGAACCCCCAGACCACCTGGGTCCTCAGGCGCCTCGGCCTGGAGCCCCCTATCCTGCTGAACGACGCCTCGCCGCGCTTCGAGGCCGTCACCCGACGGCTGGACACCGTCCTCCCCGATGCACCTCTGCGAGAAGCATGGCCGATCGCGGCGCGGACCTGGGGCGTCGCTCCGGTCGTGGACGCGGACGGCAAGCCCTTCGGCCTGATCACCGGTACCAGCCTGTTCGACCTAGTCAACAAGATGGTTGGGCCGCGTCCCCGCCAGGACGATGTGCGTCTGGCAGACATCCTTACCGCCCCTTGTCGCGAAGCCTGCCTCACCGATGTCCCCGCCTTCAAAGCCCATAACCGCATCCGCGATTCCCTCAATCGCATCCTGCGCGAGGAGGGCGATAACTTCTTCGTCGTGGACGAGGAAGGCCTCTACATGGGCGTCTGTCGCCAGCGCGACCTGCTCAACCCTCCACGCCTGCAAATCATCCTCGTAGACCACAACGAGCCGCGCCAGGCCCTCGCCAACCTGGAGGAAGCCAACCTCCTGGAAATCCTCGACCACCATCGCTTAGGCAACCCCTCCACCCATACGCCCATTCGCTTCACCGTGGACGTGGTCGGCAGCACGAGCACCCTGGTCTCCGAAAAGATCGAGGAGGCTGGCTTGAGCGCCCCGCCGCAGATTGCGGGTCTCCTGCTGGCCGGTCTGCTCTCCGATACGCTCATCCTCACATCACCCACCACCACCGACCGCGACCGTCGCGCCGCTGAACGTCTGGCGCGTTGGGCCTTCGTACGCGGCGCGCCGCTGGAGGGCGAAAGCATCGAGACCTACGGGCAACAGGTGCTCCATGCGGGAGCAGGGCTATCTGCACGCACCCCCGAGGAAATCGTCAGCACGGATATGAAAATCTACGAGGCGGGAGAATACCGCTTCGCCATCGCTCAGGTGGAAGTCACCGACCTGCTGCAACTCGCCGAGCACCGCGAGAGACTCCTGGCCGCTCTGGAGGTCCTGCGAGAGCGCCGCGCCCTGGACTTCGCCATGCTCATGGTCACCGACGTGGTGGGAGGCTCCAGCCGCCTGCTGCTTGTCCACGAACCGCCTGAACTGGGTGACCTGCCTTACCCCCGTCAGCCCGACGGCACACGCCTTGCCGAAGGCGTCGTCTCTCGCAAGAAACAGTTGTTGCCGGTAGTACTGGGGTTGCTGGAACGATAGCGACTGCTCACTGCACACCCCATCCAGACACATAGAACAAGCCTCCGATTTGTTGCAAGGCAGAATCCTGCGCTACATTTTCGCGGGGCGCCTCGACTGCGGCCTCTCTGCGGTCGGCCTCCGCTCGACCCGGTGATTCGCGCTGAGCGTCTTGCCCTGAGCCGTAGACCGAAGGGGGGCGCAGCGCAATCAGGGGTGCACTCAGATGGTGTTGAAACAGGGAGCGCGTGAGCAACGATTTTTCCTACATGATTTGAATGCACCCCAGGCAGCCCTGAACGAAATCCCGAGGAGAATGTAGGGTACAATTGTAAAGGCCTCCCTTTGCAAACGGAACGGCGACCGAAAGATGAACCAGTTCACCGAAATCCTCGAAAAAGCGCTTCCTTTGCTCAAACCATACGTCAGCCGGATAGCCATCTTCGGCTCGACGGCGCGCGGAGAGCCATCCAGGGACAGCGACATAGATTTGCTCATCACCCTCAAACCTTCAGGTGCCTGTCCCAAACTGGGCTTATTCAAAATCCTGGATGCCATAGAACACACCTGACCCATGCCCACCATCTACCAGGCCCTCGCCGAACTGGAAGCCAAGCACCAACCCGCCGCGCTGTGCACCGTGGTGCGCAGTCGTGGCTCCACGCCGCGCCATAGCGCCAGCAAAATGCTCGTCTATCCCGATGGGCGCATCCTGGGTTCCATCGGCGGCGGCGAACTGGAGAACCGCGTCATCCAGGCCGCCCTGGAAGCAATCCGCGATGGACAGGCACGCCTCCTGGAATACAACATGTCCGACCCGGCGCGCGGCGACCCGGGCGTCTGCGGCGGACAGGTGGAGGTCTTCGTGGACCCCATCCTACCCCCACCCCTCTTGCTCGTCGTCGGCGGTGGACACGTCGGCAAGGCCGTCGTCCACCTCGGCAAATGGCTGGGATTCCGCGTCGCCCTCGCGGACGACCGGCCTGAGTTCTGCACCCCCGAAGCCGTCCCCGGCGCCGACGCGTACTACCCCGTCCCCTTGAGCGAACTGCCCCAGCACGTCGAAATCACCCCACAGACCTACATCGTCCTCGCCACACGCGGCGTGGACATCGACGCGCCGGGCCTCCCCACCCTGCTCCAGACGCCTGCGGCCTACATCGGCGTCATCGGGTCGCGGCGCCGTTGGGCAACGACCACGCAGCGGTTACGCGAGCAAGGCGTCGCCGAGGAACAGATACAACGCGTCCACTCGCCGATCGGGCTGGAGATTCAGGCCGAGACGCCGGAGGAAATCGCGGTCAGCATCCTGGCCGAAATCATCATGCTACGCAACGGCGGAACGGGAAAGCCGATGAAAGCCGAGGTCTGAACGCGACTCCGGGAGTAGGAA
>RFJH01000332.1 GCA_003694975.1 Anaerolineae bacterium
CCGGACGCCGAGGCTGCCGTGCGCGCTTTCCTCCGCGCCTGGAAAAGCGAGCAATACGCTGTGATGTACGATATGCTGACCACCGTCAGCCAGAACGCCATCAGCAAAGAGGATTTTATCACGCGCTACAAAGAGGCCATGGCGGCCATGAGCCTCGAATCCCTGGATTACGAAATCCTCTCCGTCCTGACCAACCCCTACACCGCCGAGGTAGCCTTTCGCGTGACCTACCACACCGTCCTGATCGGCGACCTGGAGCGCGAGATAGTCGCCCGCCTCGACCTGGAGGACGGCCTGTGGCGCATCCAATGGGATGACGGCCTGATCCTGCCCGAATTGAGCGGCGGGAACAAACTGGCCATGGACTACCGCATCCCGGCGCGCGGCAACATTTACGACCGGGACGGCGACCCCCTCGCCGCCCAGGCCGACGCCGTGGCCCTCGGCATCATCCCGGGACAAATCAAACCAAAACAGGAGGGCGCCCTGGTCTCCGTCCTCTCCCGCCTGACGGGCGTCCCCGCCTCCGTCATCCGCGCCTCCTACGCCAACGCCGCCCCGGACTGGTACATCCCCGTCGGCGAAATCTCGGCGGAGGAGTTCCAGCGCAACGAAGGTACCCTCACCTCCCTGGCCGGTCTCTCCTGGACTCCTTACCAGGCGCGTTACTACTACGATGGTGGCGTCGCCGCGCAGACCGTCGGCTACGTCATCACCGTCCCGGCAGAGGAGTTGGATGAATACCGCCGACGCGGCTACAGTGGCAGCGAAAAAGTGGGCTACGCCGGCATTGAGAAGTGGGGCGAACCCTACCTGGCCGGGAAGCACGGCGGCGCGCTCTACGTGGTCGATTCGCAGGGACAGATCGTCACCCGTCTCGCCGCCAGCGACCCGGAGCCGGCACAGTCCATCTACCTGACGATTGACAAAGATTTCCAGAAACGCGTGGAGGCGGCCTTATCCGGTTTTCGCGGCGCCATCGTCGTCCTGGAGCGGGATACCGGTCGCGTCCTGGCCATGGCCTCCTCCCCCTCCTTCGACCCCAACCTCTTTGACCCGGCCAACCCCAACAACGTCCTCCTCACCGACCTGCTCAGCGACCCGCAACAGCCGCTCGTCAACCGCGCTACGCAGGGACAGTACCCCCTCGGTTCGGTCTTCAAAATCATCACCTTCTCCGCCGCCCTGGAGACCGGCGCCTACACCCCGGATACCACCTACGATTGCCAGTACGAATTCACAGAAATCCCCGGGCACATCCTCTACGACTGGACGTGGGACCACTGCCAGCAAGAACTGCGCACCGAAGGCGAATGCAAGACTCAGCCCAGCGGCGAACTGACCCTCATTGAAGGCTTGATGCGCTCCTGCAACCCCTATTTCTGGCACATCGGTCTTGATCTCTATAACCGCGGCTTCAAGACCGCCGTGACCGACATGGCGCGTTCCTTCGGCCTCGGTCAGCCCACCGGCATCGAGCAGGTCGCCGAGGCCAGCGGAAACATCGTTGACCCCACCGACGGCCTGATGGCGGTCAACGAAGCCATCGGCCAGGACCCCATCCTGGTCACCCCCTTGCAGGTCGCCACCTTTATCGCTGCCATCGGCAACGGGGGCACCCTCTACCGCCCCCAACTCGTTGAGCGCATCGAGACCGTGGACGGCGAGACCACGCTGACCTTCAAGCCCGAAGCGCGCGGCACCCTGCCACTCAGCCCCGAAACCCTGAACGCCCTGCGCGAGGCAATGATCGCCGTGGTCAAGAACCCGCGCGGCACGGCGCACTACCGCCTGCGCGGCCTGATCGTCCCCGTCGCCGGGAAAACGGGCACCGCCGAATCCGGCATCGAAGGCCAGCCCCACGCCTGGTTCGCCGGATACACCTACGATCAGGAGACCGGCCTGCCGGACATCGCGGTCGTCGTCATCCTGGAGAACGCGGGCGAGGGCGCCGACTACGCCGCGCCAATCTTCAAACGCGTCGTCGAATCCTACTTCTTCGGCAGCCCGCAGAGCGTCTACTGGTGGGAATCCGCCATCGGTGTGACGCGCACTCCCACCCCCGAAGGCGGCATCCCCACGAAGACCCCGAAAGGCGGCAACGATTGACCCATGCCTGAAGACACCCGCCGTGGCCTGATCGTGCGCGCCCAATCGGGCTTCTTCACCGTCCAGACGGACGAAGGGCAGGTCGTCTGTCAGTTGCGCGGTCGTCTGAAACGCGGCCCACGCACGGGTGACCTTGCCGCCGTCGGCGACCGCGTGCGCATCACCGTCCTGCCGGATGGCTCCGGGGTGATCGAGGAGATCGAGGAGCGGGAACGCGCCATCGTCCGCCTCGACCCGCGTCCGCAGGGCATTTACCGGCAAATCCTGCTCGCCAACCCCGATCAGGCCGTCTTCGTCTTCGCCTGCGCTCATCCCAGCCCACGCCTGCGGATGCTCGACCGCTTCCTGGTCATCGCCGAAAAGCAAGGCATCCCGCCGCTCATCGTTGCCAACAAGGTGGACCTGGTCAGCCCACAAGAGGCGAAAGCGCTTTTCGGCAGATATGAAGAGATCGGTTATCCCGTCCTCTACACCTCGGCGGAAAAACGCATCGGGATTGACGAACTGCGCGAGCACCTGACGGGGAAATTGAACGCCCTGGCCGGCCCCTCCGGCGCCGGAAAATCCAGCCTGTTAAACGC
>RFJH01000333.1 GCA_003694975.1 Anaerolineae bacterium
AGCTGGGGCAGGCGGTGCCAGTACGTCTCGCCAAAGCGCTCCCGGTCCTCGAGAACGCATTGGGGGCAGTACATCAGATACTTGGCCGGCCGGATTCGCTGGCTACGGATGCCGGCATCCAGCGGTTTGACGTAATGCCCCCTATCCGCCATGTGGCGGCGCAGGCGTTCAACCCGCTCGCGGGGCAGAAAGGGGGCGAAGAAAGGGAGGAGGGTGTGGCGGTCGATGAGCTGCTCGACGGTGTAGGGATGTCCCGCCGGCAAATTGGCGATGAATTGCCGGAGACGCCGGGCCAGCAGCACCGGCGTTGACATCACCACAACCCCGAACAGGTCACGCAGCAAGGCGGCGCGGGTGGTGTAGCCCATCCGGTCGCCGTAGCGGGCGCAAAGGCTGTAGAAGAGTTCATCGGGGTAGGGAGCGGGGAAATAGCCAATCATGACGGCGGCTCCTCCTCCCCGGCATCGAGAAAATCAAGGAGGGATTGGGCGACGCCCGCTTCCCGGAGGGCTTGCGCGGTGTCCTCTTCTTTCTCCCCGGTCTGGAACCGGCGCAGGTCGTCGGGGGAGGGAATCCGGTGGCGGTCATCCCTGGACGGTTTTTTCTTCCCAGATTTTGTTGCCCCCGGCGACGAAGAGGGGTCAGCGGAAGGCACGGCCGGTTTACCGGGCGACGATTTCTTCTTCTCCCGTCGTTCGCGTTGCTTCAGGTCTGCCTGGGCGCGCCGGATGTAGCCGTCCAGGTCAGGCAGGGCGATGTCTTCGAACTGCTGGAGGGCAAAACGGTCATTGCGGCGCAGAGCATCGAGGGCCGGGGCGACAATGCGCATCAGGTCGGCGGCGGCGGAGCGAAGGATGGCCGGGGTCAGAGTCTCGACGCCACTGCTCATGGCGCGCATCTGGGCGGCCATGAACAGTTTCACCACCAGGTCGGTGATGCCCTGCGTTTCATCGTACAGGATGTGGCTCAACGTGTCGTCGAGCGGCACGGGATGGCGCAGGTACTGGTAGGGCCACAGAGCCTCCAGAAACAAACGCCAGAGGGCATCCTCCCGCATCCGGTCCCAGATGGGGTCTCCCTCGCCGGTGCTGCGCCGTGCCTGACGAAATTCCCGGCTCAGAAGATGGCGGGCCTTGGGCGTGCCGATTAAAATGACCGGCATGCCGATGGTGTTGACCAACTGCACGAAGAAGTTGAGCATCCTCGCCGAACCACCGCTCTTGGCTTCGCTGAGGTGTTGAATTTCATCGATAATCAGCACGCCGATTTTGTGGATGGAGGCCACACGCGCCATGGCCGGTATCATCTGGTCTACGGTAGCGCGGCCCCGGTTGGCGTAGTTGTAGTAGTAGTTCGTGCCGAGCAGGTTGTCCACGGCGGTGAAGAAATCGCTGCACAGACCGCGCACCGAACCAGCGTGTGGGCATTCCAGCTTCAGCCACGCAATTTGTGTCAGCAAGAGGGGGCGCTGCCCGTAGCGATGATGCTGGATGACCTGCGGGTACAGGTTCAGAATGCGCTGGATGGCGGTGGTTTTGCCCACGCCGCTGATGCCCAAAATGGTGAAAGCCGTCGCCGTGGAGCAAAGCCCGCCGGGGACAGGCGGTCCGGCGCCCTGTTGCAGGGCCTCGATACCGGCATCCACCTGCTGCCAGTGGGCGCGCGCCAGGGGATTGCGCGCCAGGTAGCCGCGGCGAATGACGCGGGAGAAACGCTGCTCCAACTGAAGATGCGGCGACAGAGGCACAAAGAGGTGGAGCACACTTTGCAGGGAATGAAAACGCCACTCGGCCGGCTGCCGGCGTTCCGCCGGCGAAAAGGGGGGAAAGTGGGCCAGTCGCTGCGCCGCCTCTTCGGCCATCAGGATGGGAGGCAAAGCCTCTATCAGCGGATTGCCCAGATAGAGGGCCGGCAAAGCTTTGTGGTAATGCGCCTCTGGAAAGCGCCTCGGCGGGTGGGGGTCACTCGGCATCATCCTCTTCCTCGGCCAACACAGAGGGCAGCGCCCGACGCAGCAGCTCCAGCTGGCGCGGTTCGGGGATGTAGGTCGTCTCGGAGTCGGGAGCGACGGGGGTCTCCTCCCCGTCGCGGGCGGGGGTGTCACCGGGCAGCCAGTCCCCTTCTTGCCGCTCCAGCCGGCGTTCCCGGCGGCGATTGTCGCGGATGTTCCGCAGACGGGCGGCCTTGCTTTCGGGAAGGGAGGTCTGCTTCCGGCGCTCCTGCGCCTGCTGTACGATGTGAGCCACCCGGCTCTGATAGGCGGCGTCAGCCTGAATCTGCCCGCTTTCCGCCCGCTTGCTGCGTTGCCGGAGGAGGGCCTGGTGTTCCTGAACTTCGTACCAGTCCAGCCCCCGATACACTTCGAATTGGGGCAACAGGTGACAGGGAACCAGCTGGCGGGGGTCGTCCAGGCGCAGATAAAGGGTGTCCGCCCGCCGCACATCGTAGGCGACGGGGACTCTCCGGCTTCCCCGCTCTCGCGCGGCAACGAACCAGCCCTCCTCTTCCGCCTGCCGACAGGTGTAGCGCAGCTTCCGAAAGCGAATGCCATCGCGGGCGATGGAGGCGGTGTCCTGTGGGAGGAGGTTGAGCCGGATGACTTCCTGCGGCATGGTGCGCAGATGGCCGACGCGATTTTCAAGTCCCCATTGCCAGAGGGCAACCGGATAAGGTTCAATCTGGTCGCGTATCATCGCCCGGTCCATCGGATACCAGTCCATCCGGTAGTGGTTGTTGTGTTCCAGGATGGTCCAGATGAGGATTTGCCGGAACTCGGTCAGGGTCAGGCAGGCGTCCAGACGATAGTCCGGGTCGCCGCGCCGGGCGTCGGTCCGAACGGCGCCCGGCAGCCAACGCGTGACTCGCTCGTTGCTCAGGCGAAAGTAGCGCTCCACGATGCCCTTCCAGTCGGCGCGGTAAGGGGGGGTGTTGGCCACGGAGATGTTCAGGGCGTTGACCAGATTGTCGGCGTTATAGCCTTCCAGTTCGCCCCGGTCGGCCAGGAGCTTCTCCGGCAGGTGATGGCTGGGCCATTGGTCGGGGGTAATGGTGATGCCGTGCCCGGC
>RFJH01000334.1 GCA_003694975.1 Anaerolineae bacterium
GCACGGCGGTCTTCGGGAGGGTGGGGGAAGATGGGGCGGCGCAGGAGGGCTTCGGCGCGGGCGAGGAGGGCGGCGATTTCGTCCGGGCCGAGGTAAGGCTCGAGTTCGGCGCGCAGACCGCCCGGGTCGGAGAGCGCGTTCCGAAGATGTTCGAGGGGAGGGAGCAGTTCGGGGGGGATGTCCTCTCCGGCGAAGTCCCAGATCACGGTGCGGAGTTTGTCCTCCACGTGAAAGCACAAACCGTGGTCAATGAGATAGAGCCTGTTGGTGTCCTGTTCGATCAGGATGTGGCTGCCTTTGCGGTCGGCGTTGTTGACCAGGAGGTCGAAGAGGGCGACGGGGCGCAGGCGGGCGCGGTCTGCCGGTGAAAAGGTGAAGTAGTGGTATTCGGGGTCGTGCTCGATGAATGCCTGGAGGGCGCCGGGACCGTAAGGGGCGTCTTCCCGCAACACGGTGGGCGGGACGAGGTGCCATCCCAGTGCACGGTTGACCAGGTAGGCGGCTACCTCGCGCCGCGCCAGGGTGTGGGCGGGGAAATCCCATAGAGGACGCTCGCCGCGCGTCGGCTTGTAGACGGCGAGACGGGTCTTTTCGCCATGCCGGACGTGGACGAAAAAGGTGTAGTTGGAGCCGGGGAGGAATTGCCCTTTGAGTTCGATCTCCCCGTGCCGGAGGGCGAGCAGGAGGGAGGCTTCCTCTGCGTCAATGCCGTATGGGCGGGAAATCCGTTCAGTGCTTGTGCCCATTTTTCCTGGGGCAGAAGTGCCCTTCCGGGTCCATCGGCTGACCACATTGGGGGCAGATGGGGCGTCCGCGTTGGGCGACCTCGATTCCCCAATGCGCCATGGCGCGTATCTGGTCACGCGTGCACCAGAAGCGGACGATGGCTGCCTCTTCGGTCTCTTCTTCGCTTTCCACCAGTTCTCGGACGGTGAGGAGGATGCGGTCGCGTTCTCGTTCGTATCCCAGGCCGATCTCACCGGCGCGAAAAAGCGGCTCGACCGGAGGATGGATGTGCATCCGTTCCTCATCGTACTCGGCGGAGGCCTCCGGCAAGTCGGGGAAGCGTTCTGCAATCTCGGCCAGGAATTGTTCCACCCCAACGGCAAGGGATTGCAACTGGAATTTCTCGATGATGACGGTGACGATGCGTTCCCCCTGCCGGGCCTGGATGTAGAAGACGCGTTGCCCCGGCTTGCCAATCGCATCGGCAGTGATGTGATCTACGGGATCGAGTTCCAGTTCAAATCGCGCCATGGGGAGACCTTGCAAGGGAATGTCTGGGGTAGTATACCAGATTCGCGAGGTTGCCGGTGGTCTATGGTCTATAGTCTATAGTCTATGGTCTATGGTCCATAGACTATGGTCCATAGACTATGGTCAACAGTCTCAATCTAAGAAAGCGATTTCGGCTATAATCGTCACTATGAACGAAAACGACCTTCGCCAGCGCTATGAGGCGCTCAAGCGCGAGATCAACTATCACAATTATCGCTACCATGTGCTGGATTCGCCAGTCATCAGCGATGCCGAGTTCGACCGCCTGATGGCGGAACTGAAGCGCATCGAGGCGGAGCACCCGGACTGGGTGACGCCCGATTCGCCTTCCCAACGCGTGGGCGGCGCGCCGTTGGACCGCTTCGAGAAGGTGCGACACCCGGCGCCCATTCTCAGCCTCGCCAACGCCTTCGACGCCGCGGGAGTCCGCGCCTGGTTCGAGCGCATTCGCAAACTGGACGCGCGCGTGGAACGCGCCCGCTTCGTCGTCGAACCGAAGATTGACGGCCTGACCGTGGTGTTGCACTATCGCGACGGCGTGTTCGTGCAGGGCGCGACGCGCGGCGACGGCGAGGTGGGCGAGGACATCACCGCCAACCTGCGGACGGTGAAATCCATCCCCCTGCGAATCCCGCTCTCGGAGAACGTCTCCGCCCCGGGCACTGCCGGAACGGACGACCTTCCGCTTTTCGCCGCGCGCAAAGGCCGCGAAAGCGTGCCGACGGTGCCGGCGTACCTCGTGGTGCGTGGGGAGGCCTTCATCACCATTCGGGATTTCGAGCGCCTGAACCGCCAACTGGAGGAACGCGGCGAGAAGACGTACCTCAACCCGCGCAACACCGCCGCCGGTTCGCTGCGCCAGTTAGACCCCTCCATCGCCGCCTCACGCCCCCTGACCATCCTGGTCTATCAAATCGTCGCCTGGGAGGACGCGCGCCTCTCGCCACCCACCACCCAATGGGAGACGCTGGCGTATCTCAAGGCGCTGGGCTTCCCGGTGACCGGGGTCGCGCGTCGCTTCGACGATCTGGAGGCCGCCATCGCTTACGCTGCCTCCTGGACCGAGCGCCGCAACGAACTGCCCTTCGAGGCCGATGGCATGGTCATCAAGATTGACGACCTCGCCCTGGTCGCCGACCTGGGCGTGGTGGGCAAAGACCCGCGCGGCGCCATCGCCTTCAAGTTCCCGGCGCGCGAGGTCACCACGCGCCTGCTGGATATCCGCGTCAACGTCGGGCGCACGGGCGTGCTGACGCCCTACGCCGTGCTCGAACCGGTGGAGATCGGCGGCGTGACCGTGGAGCGCGCCACGTTGCACAACTTCGACTTCATTGCCGAGAAGGATATCCGCATCGGCGACCGCGTGCGCGTCAAGCGCGCCGGCGATGTCATCCCCTATGTCATCGGGCCGGTGGTCGAGGCCCGCAGCGGTCGGGAGCAGCCGTATCGCCCTCCGAAGACCTGTCCCTCCTGCGGCCAGCCGGTGGAACACTTCGAGGGCGAGGTGGCGTGGTACTGCGTCAACGCGGCCTGCCCGGCGCAGTTGATCCGCAACGTGGAGCACTTCGTCTCGCGCGGCGCGATGGACATCGTCGGCCTGGGGATCAAAATCGTGGAGCAACTCGTCGAGGCCGGCCTGGTGCGTGATGTGGCCGACCTGTACACGCTGAGGAAAGAAGACCTGCTGCCCCTGGAAGGCTTCGCGGAGAAAAAGGCCGAGAACCTCCTGGCGGCCATCGAGGCCTCGAAGCAACAGTCCCTGGCGCGCCTGATCACCGCGTTGGGCATTCGCGGCGTGGGCGAGGTCGTCGCGGCGGACCTGGCGCGTCGCTACCCCGACCTGGACGCCCTCGCCCGGGCCACGCAGGAAGACCTGCTCCAGATCGAGGGCATCGGTCCCAACATCGCCGCGGCCATCGTGGACTGGTTCGCGCAGCCGCGCAACCGCCAGGTGCTCGCCAAGTTGAAGGCCGCCGGGGTGTGGCCGCGTGGCGAGGCGCGCCCCGAAGGCGAGGCCCTTCCCCTCGGCGGGCTGACCTTCGTGGTCACCGGCACGCTGAGCGGTTTCACGCGCCAGGAGGTCAAGGAGTACATTCAGGCGCACGGGGGGCGGGTGGCGAGTTCGGTCAGCAAGAAGACGGACTACGTGGTGGTGGGAGAGAACCCCGGCTCGAAGTTGCAGAAAGCACGCGCGTTGGGGGTGAAAATCATCGGCGAGGAGGAGTTACGGAAGATGGCCGAGGGCGCCTCTTGAGATGCGCTAAGTATCTATCCGAAAAATCTTTTGATCACAGGGATCGCTCTAATGGTAGAAGCCAAGACGGTGGCCGAGTAGGTGCGAAGCACCGTATCGAGGCC
>RFJH01000335.1 GCA_003694975.1 Anaerolineae bacterium
AGTATCGCTTCGGTCAAGTCGTTCATGAGGGCCTCCAGGGAAAGTCAATACACACCTATCATACCTCGAAATCTCCCCGAAAGCGAGGCGGCAGAGATAAAGGTCAGGGCTTTTCAAAAGTTTAACAGCCAGTCACCGCCATACCGTCGGTTGGGTCGGCGGGGGCAACGGGTTGGCGAGGGCAATGCCCTCGCCAACCCCCTCACCAACCCACATGAGCCATACAGAGTGCAACGTGACACAAACCGCATCAAGAGCGCGGCATGCGGGGGCAACTGCGAGCAGTCGCTCTACGGCGCACCCACCACATGCGCTCCACTTGACACCCCTCCCCACCGCGAGTATCCTCCTCCCATCCTTTCTCCCTGGAGTCCCCATGCGCTTTGAAGACCTGAACTGGATGGACGTAGAAGCCTACCTCAAGCACGACGACCGCCTGATGCTCGTCCTGGGCGCCTGTGAGCAACACGCCTACCTCAGCCTGCTCACCGACATCAAAATCCCCCTCGCCCTGGCCGACGCCGCCTCGCAGCAAACCGGCGTGCCGGTCGCTCCGCCGCTCAACTTCGGTGTCTCGCCCTACTTCCTGGCCTACCCCGGCACGCTCAGTTTGCGCGTCACCACCTTCATGGCCGCCGTGGAGGACCTCGTCCGCTCGGCCTACCGACAGGGCTTCCGCCGCCTCCTCATCCTGAACGGTCACGGCGGGAACAATCCGGCGCGCGCCCACTTGGACGAACTCGCCGAAACGCTGCCCGACCTGCGCCTGATCTGGTACAACTGGTGGCAATCCCACAGTGTGGAAGCCGTCGCCCTTCGCCACGAGATCAAACCCGCCCATGCCAACTGGCTGGAGGCCTTCGCCTTCACCCGCGTCTCCGACCTGCCGGACGAGGCCAAGACGCCGCCCCACGTCCCCTCCCACGTCATGGACGCGGAGACCGTGCGCCGCGTCTACGGTGACGGTTCCTTCGGCGGACCCTATCACGTGGACGACGCCATCCTGAGCGAACTCTTCGACGCCGCGCTGCAAGACGTCCTCCACCTGTTGCGCTTCGATGCCTGACCCCGGCCTGATCCCGCCAAAAGGGCATATCCTCCCCCGAACCTTCTACGCCCGCCCCACGCTGACCGTGGCGCGCGAACTCCTCGGCGCGCGCCTGGTACGCCTCCTGGACGGCCAACGCCTGAGCGGCATCATCACCGAGACCGAGGCCTACATCGGCGAAGAAGACCTGGGCTGCCATGCCCGCGCCGGTCGCACGAAGCGGACGGCGGTCATGTACGGGCCGCCGGGACACGCCTACGTCTACTTCACCTACGGCATGCACTGGTGTCTGAATGTGGTCACGGAGAGGGAAGGTTTTCCGGCGGCGGTGCTGATTCGCGCCATTCGCCCCATCGAGGGGATCGAGGTCATCGCCGCGCGGCGCAAGGGACGCGATACGGACGGCCCGGCGAAACTGACTCAGGCGCTGGGCATCACGGGGACGGAAAACGGCCTGGATTTGTGCACCCAGGCCTCGGGTCTGTGGATCGAGGCGGGGGAGCCCGTCCCGGATGAAGCCGTGACCACCGGGCCGCGTGTGGGGTTAAACAATGTGCCGGAGCCGTGGAAGAGCATCCCCTGGCGCTTTCGGGTGCAGGAATCGGCCTGGCGCGCCGACCCCGACTGAAACCCCTTCATCCCACCCCTGGAGGTACCATGAAACTGCTGGAAGGAAAGACCGCCCTGATCTTCGGACTGGCCAACGAGCGCTCCATCGCCTGGGGCATCACGCGTGCCATGCACGAGGCCGGCGCGCAGATCGGCCTCAGTTACGCCGGTGAGGCCCTGGAGCGCCGCGTGCGGCCCCTGGCCGAGCGCATCGGCTGCACCTTTGTCGAACCCTGCGATGTCACTCAAGACGACCAGATCGCCGACATCGCCGCGAAGGCAAAGGAGGCCTTCGGGCAGATCGATATCCTCGTGCACTCCATCGCCTACGCGTTGCGCGAGGAACTGACCGGTCCCTACTACAACACGAGTCGCGAAGGCTTCCGCGTGGCGATGGATGTGAGTGTCTATTCGTTCGTCGCCCTGGCGCGAGCGTTCCAACCGCTGCTGCGCCCGGGTGGTGCCCTGCTGTGCATGACGTATTACGGCTCGGTGAAGGTCGCCCCCAACTACAACGTGATGGGGGTGGCGAAAGCCGCTTTGGAGGCCTCCACGCGCTACCTGGCCTATGATTTCGGTCCACAGAAAGTGCGCGTGAACGCCATCTCCGCCGGCCCCATCCGCACGCTGGCCGCGGCCGGCGTGAGTGGTTTCCGCGATATGTATCGACACTTTGCCGAAATCGCCCCGCTGGGGGAAAACATCACCACAGAGGACGTGGGACAGGCCGCCGTCTTCCTGTGCTCCGACATGGCGCGTCACATCACCGGCGAAGTGCTGTACGTGGATTCCGGCTACAACATCGTGGGCGTGCCGGAGATCCGGCGAAAGGACGCCTAGCCCCTCAGGCAAGACCGCCGCCTCATGCGCCATACCTCCACGCCCCTCTTCGCAGGCATCGAAGCCGGTGGAACGAAATTCGTCTGCGCCGTCGGCAGCGGCCCCGATGAGATACGCGCCGAAGCACGCTTTCCCACCACCACCCCCGAAGAGACCCTGGCACGCACGCTGGATTTTCTCGCTCAGGCGCAGGCCGCGCACGGCCCCATCGCGGCCATCGGCGTAGCCGCCTTCGGCCCCCTCGACCCAAACCCCGCCTCGCCCACCTTCGGTCACATCACCACCACCCCTAAGCCCGGCTGGGCGCACACCGACTTCGTCGGCGCCCTGCGTCGGCGCTTCGACGTTCCCATCGCCTTCGATACCGATGTCAACGGGGCCGCCCTGGGCGAGGGACGCTGGGGCGCGGCGCGCGGGCTGGATACGTTCCTCTATCTGACCGTCGGCACCGGCATCGGCGGGGGCGGGGTGGTGCGCGGCCATCGGTTGCACGGCCTGCTCCACCCGGAAATGGGGCACATTCGCCTGGTGCGCGACCCGGCGCGCGATCCCTTCCCCGGCCTCTGTCCCTACCACGGCGACTGCCTGGAAGGTCTGGCCTCCGGCCCGGCCATCGAGCAACGCTGGGGACAACCCGCCAGAACCCTGCCTCCCGATCACCCCGCCTGGGACCTGGAAGCCGACTACCTGGCACAGGCGCTGCACACTTTCATCTGCACCCTGTCGCCGCAGCGCATCATCCTGGGCGGCGGCGTGATGAAGCAGAGCCATCTCTTCCCACGCATTCGCGCTCGCGTGCAGGCCTCCCTCAACGGCTACCTGCAAGTACCTCCCCTCCTGGAACGCATAGAGGAATACATTGTCCCCCCAGCCCTGGGCGAATGCGCCGGCGTGCTGGGCGCCATCGCCCTGGCCCAAGAAACGGCCTGACGCATGGCGCGAAAAAAATGAGCACCCTGATCATCGCCAATGATGGTCGTGGCTTTCGGACCCCCGAAAGCCCGGCGGAATTTGCGCCGGGTGGTCACTTCGGCCTGCTGGGACTGTACGAACGCGCCGAACTCATTGGCGCTCACCTGGAAATCCATAGCGCGCCGGGGCGTGGCACACGTCTTATCGTCTCCCTGACCACCGAGGAAGGATAGGTCGCCGGCGTTCCGCTTGCGGTGGGTGCGCCGCCGGCCTGGATGACTACGGTACACGAGGGGATAGAAGATTTTTCAGCGTTCATACACACTCCATTGATGGTGTGCGGGGATGTCAGAAAACCGGGGAGAGAACAATTGCGCCCGTGAAGTTGCAACTGGCGAGCAGTTGCGCTACCTGCAGAGCATTGCGCTCAAGGCACGTCCCAGCCCGCGGTCAGGCGCCAAAGAGGGGAACCACCAGCGGCTCGAGATGGGCGGCCTTGCGGGCGGCCTTTTCCCGCTCGCG
>RFJH01000336.1 GCA_003694975.1 Anaerolineae bacterium
CGATGCGACGTAACCTTCGGCGAAAGGTTTTTACCCAGTTCCGGCGCACGTTCAGGTATTCGTCATATCCCCGACCGGCTACGGACGAATCGTAGTATTCCTGGTCTTGATAGAGTTGGAGGATGTCCTCTTCGGTCAGGCGTGGGGAGAGGAACATCAGGCCGCAGGCGCGACAGGTCACCACGGCGAAGGGAGGGAATTCGTAGCGCACCTCCTGCCCGGCCTCGGGGCCGCATAGCGGGCAGGTGACGTGTTCGAGAACGGGCTGACGATGAGAGGTCATTTGTGGTCTTTGCGAAAGATGCCTGCCAGGTCGCCTCGGTCTCGGCGGAGAAAGGCACTAAGCATACTTTTGTTGAGTTGGATGGCGGAGAGGAGGATCATCAAAAAGCCTCCGATGGCGAGAAGCCAATCGCGCAGGCGGGTGGGCAGGAATTGCAGGAAGAGGTAATGGGCGATGATGTTGAGAGGTGGCTTGAGAATGACCGGCGTGAGGAGTTTCCCGATGCCAATGCCGGTGAGGAAGACGCCCAGGACGAAGACGACCATCCAGATTTGCGTTGCCAGACCCGGCTCCAGCCAGCGCCAGAAACTGGCGCGGTAGTAGATCGCAAGGAGGTCAAAGAGCATTCCCAGGATGTGACGGGGGTTCATACGCCCCAGCCCGCCTTTGCGCCGGTAGGCGACCTGTACGGGCACCTCGGCGATGCGGTAGCCCAGGCGCGATACGGCGACGAGCAATTCCAGGTCGAAGGCGAAGCGCGGGGTGCGCAGGCGAGGGATGGCCGCTTCCAGCACCTCGCGGCGGAAGAGTTTGACGCCGGTCTGCGTATCGGTGACCGAGAGGCCGAAGAGGAAGGCGACGATGGCGCGGTAGATGCGGCTCATCAGGCGGCGCAGGAGGGGGAATTGATTCGCCACCGGGTCTTTGACGCCGATGACCGTCTCCGCACCGGTCTCGCGCATCGTTTCCAGCAGGCGCAAGAGGTGTTCCGGCGCGATCTCCAGGTCAGCATCCAGGAAGGCGATCAGGTCGCCGGAGGCGTGCTCGAAGCCCTTGAAGAGGGCGGCACCTTTCCCCAGGTTGCGCTCCAGGCGTACCGCCTGCACGGGATACCCCTTGCTGGCGCGTTGCGCTTCGGCGGCGGTGTGATCTGTACTGCCGTCGTCAATGACGATGACCTCGTATTCCAGGCCGCGCAGTGTCTCGCACACGCGCAGGGTGTTTTCATAGATTACGTCCTCCTCGTTGTAGGCAGGCAGGAGGACGGAAAGTTTTTCATTGTGAGACGAGGGTGTCGGGGTATGCATGGACTTGTTTCACATGGTGTGGTTAAGCCGGCGTGGGACAGCCTGATTTTACCGCGTGAGGGGAAGGAATGACAGGCAGAGCCCCTCCGGCTTCAACAGGAGGGGCAGACTGTCTGGAATCTCGGATGGGCCTCTCACTCGACGAGAGGGCTCGCCTTTCTCATCGTCTCCGTTATCGCAAGCCCAATTCGTTGCGCGAAATGACCAGGCGCTGAATCTCGCTCGTCCCTTCGTAGATTTCGGTGATTTTCGCGTCGCGGAAGTAGCGCTCCACGGGCAGTTCTTTGCTATAACCCATCCCGCCGTGAATCTGGACTGCAGCATGGGCGCAGAACATGGCGGTCTCCGAGGCGAAGAGTTTTGCCATGGATGCAGCCAGGGTGAAGCGTTCACCGGTTTCTTTGGCGCGTTCCTTGGCGAAGGCCGCGTTGTAAATCAGCAGACGGGAGGCCTCGATGCGCGTCTTCATATCGGCGAGTTTGAATGAGACTCCTTCGAACTGGCCGATCTTCTTGCCAAAGGCTTCGCGCTCGCGCGCATAATTCAGGGCGGCCTCGTAGGCTGCCTCCGCGATACCCAGCGCTTGCGCCGCGACACCGATGCGACCCGCATCGAGCACCGTCATGGCGATTTTGAAGCCCTGTCCTTCCTCGCCCAGACGGTTCTCTACCGGCACGCGGCAGTCCTCGAAGGTCACCTCGCTTGTCGCCGAGGCGCGGATGCCCAGTTTCGGTTCTTTCTTGCCGCGCGTCAGGCCGGGGGTGTCGCCTTCTACAATGAACGCTGTGATGCCGTGATGTTTTTTCTCCGGCTCGGTCATAGCGAAAACGACGAAGTAATCCGCCACCGGCGCGCTGGTGATCCAGTTCTTGCGCCCGTTGAGCACGTAGAAATCGCCATCGCGCACGGCGCGCGTGCGCATGTTCGCCGCATCGGAGCCAGAGGACGGTTCGGTCAGCGCGTACGCGCCGATGGCCTCGCCGGAGGCCACCGGGATGACGTATTTCTTCTTCTGTTCCTCAGTACCGAACTTCAAAATACCGTAGCAAAACAGGGAGTTGTTGACCGACATAATCGTCCCGTGCGCGGCATCCACCTTGCAGATTTCCTCCAGCGCCAGGACGTAGGCCAACGTATCCATCCCTGCCCCGCCGTACTCCTCCGGCACTTCAATGCCCATGAAGCCCATCTCGCCCATCTTTCGGATAGTCTTCTCCGGAAATTCGCCTGTCTCATCGAACTCGGCGGCGATGGGAGCGATTTCCTTTTGTGCGAAATCGCGGGCTGCCTGGCGAATCATCTTGTGCTCATCGCTCAGAGCAAACAAAGCGCTCTCGCTCATTGTGTCCTCCTGAAAGGGTTGGTGGTAGGTTGATTATAGCACGGATGGCCTGAGGGGGTTTCGAGTATAATGACGAGGTCATCTCTGGAACGAGGAAGCAACGTATGAGCGATGAAATCACCCCCGAACTTTTCGAGCACCTTGTGGAACTGGCCGCGCTGGAACTCTCGCCGGACGAGGCGGAGTACCTGCGCCGTGAACTGAACAAGCAATTGACCGCTATCCACGAACTGGAAGCCATTCCCCTTGACTCCGATACCCCCCCGGCCTCGCACGGCATCCCTTACCCTCCGCAGATTGCCCCTCCCATCCGCCCGGACGAATGGAATCCTTATCCTGACCCGGACGGGA
>RFJH01000337.1 GCA_003694975.1 Anaerolineae bacterium
ATGGCGAAGGGCATCGCCAACGGCTTCCCTCTGGCGAACACCATCACCACGTCCGAAATCGCCGAACAGATGAAGGGTAAAGGGCTCACCATCAGCACCTTCGGCGGCAACCCGGTCTCCACAGCGGCGGCGCTGGCCACCATCGAGGTCATGGAAGAAGAGGCCAGCCCGCAGCACGTCGCCGAGGTCGGCGCGCACCTGCGCGCGGGGCTGGAGGCGCTCTGGGAGAAGTACCCGGTCATCGGCGAGGTGCGCGGCAAGGGGTTGATGCAGGGCGTGGAACTGGTCAAAGACCGGAAGAGCAAGGAACCGGCGCCCGACGCGGTCAACATGCTCTTCGAGGAAACTCGTCAACGCGGCCTACTCATCGGCAAAGGCGGGATGTACGGCAACGTGCTGCGCATCTCCCCGCCGCTGACGGCCACCAAAGAGCACGTGGACGAAGCCCTGGAGATTCTGGATCACGCCTTCGCCCAGGTGCAGGAAACGCTTGCCTGAATCTCACACAATAAGGAGGAACACCATGCGCGCACTTGTCCTTGGGGGCGCGGGAGCGGTGTGCAAAGAGACCACCCGCGACCTGGCCGAATACAGCGACTTCGAGGAAATCGTCGTCGCCGATTACAACGTGGAGGCCGTTGAAGCCCTGCTCGCATCCATCGGCGACCCGCGCCTGAAGCCCCTCTTCTTCGATGCGAACGACTACGATGGAATGCTCAAACTCTTCCCGGAGTTTGATGTCGTAGTCAACGGCCTGCCCTTCAAATACGACCTGGCGGTCAACAAAGCCTGCGTGGAAGTGGGCGTGAACGGCCTCGACCTCTCCAGTGACGATCCGCAATTCGCCCTGCACGAGGAGGCCGTGAAGAAGGACATGCTCTTCGTCCCCGGCGTGGGAGCGACTCCGGGCATCACGAACATGATGGTGCGCCGCGCTTCGGAGGTGCTCGATGTGATGCACGAGGTGGAGATTTTCTTCGCCGCCTTCCGCTGCCTGGCACCGGCCCCCGGTTTGCTGCAAACCACACTCTGGGAGTTCAATCCCGAGGAGGAAGACCGCGCCGAGGTGTACTTTGAAGATGGGAAGTGGCACCCCACGCCGCCGCTCTCCGGCGAGATCGAGGTGCGCTTCCACGATCAGATCGGCGTGCAGAAGGTGTACTACGTCCCGCATGATGAATCAAACACCCTCCCCCACTCCTTCCCCACGTTGCGCCGGGCTGCGGTGCGTGGCTGCTTCCCGCCCCATGTGATGGCGCTCATGGGCGCGCTGATGCGCGGCGGGCTGCTCTCCAGCCGCCCGGTGAAGGTCGGCGAGAGCGAGATGCCCTCCATCGAGGTCATGCGCGCTGCGCTGGCGGAGAACCCGGTCTCGAAGGAGAACCCGGTCTGGGCGTATGGGTTGGTGGTGGAAGTGCTGGGCGAACGAAACGGTCGAAAGGTGAAATGCACCTATCGCAGTCAACACCCCCCGCAGGAGGAATGGGGCGGCGAATCGGCCTACTTCAAAAACGTGGGCATCCCCCTCTCCATCGGCGCGCAGTTGATCGCGCATGGCCAGGGGACGGCAAAGGGAGTCGTCCCGCCGGAGCGCGCCCTGCCCACGCAACCTTTCTTCGCGGAACTCGCCAAACGCGGCATCACCGTCGAGGAGACCATCCTCGAAGTCGGCGAACTGGCGTAAGACGTAGGACGGGATTCATCCCGTCCTACACCCCTTCACAACCACAAGGAGCAATCATGGCATTACAAGGTAAAAAGACCCACGAACTCTTCCAGAAAGCCCTGCGCTACATCCCGCACGGCGTGAACTCGAACTTCCGCTACTGGGGCAACGAGGATACCCTGGTCATCACGCGCGGCGAGGGCGCTTATATCTGGGACGCGGACGGTAAGCGCTACATTGACTACCGCCTGGCCTTCGGGCCCATCATCCTGGGGCATGCTCATCCCGAAGTGACGCGGCGCGTGCAGCAGGCCATCGAGGGCGGTACGCTCTTCGCCTGGGCCACGCCGCTGGAGATCCAGGTCGCCGAGCGCATCTGCCGCATGACCGGCGTGGACAAAGTCCGCCTGACGAACACCGGCAGCGAGGCTACTTTCCATGCCCTGCGCATCGCCCGCGCCCACACAGGGCGCGAGAAGTTCATCAAATTCGAAGGGCAATATCACGGACAGGTGGACTACTTCATGTTCAGCACGGCCTCGGCCAATGCCCGCATGCTCGGCTCGCGACGCAGTCCCATCGCCGCGCCGGCCACATCCGGCATCCCGCGCGGCATTCAAGAATACGTCATCAGCCTGCCTTTCAACGATTTCGAGGCAGTGGAGCGCACGGTGAAAGCCCACTGGGGCGAGATCGCGGCCATCTTCGTCGAGCCCATGCTGGGGAACGCGGCCGGCATCCTGCCGCGCGAGGGCTTCCTGGAGCACCTCCGCCGCCTGTGCGATGAATACGGCATCGTGCTGATCTTTGATGAGGTGAAGACCGGCTTCCGCATCGCCAACGGCGGGGCGCAGGAGTACTTCGGCGTGCGCGCCGACCTGGTCACCTACGCGAAAGCCCTGGGCAACGGCTTCCCCATCGCGGCCATCGCCGGAAAAGAAGAGGTGATGATGACCATCGAACCCGGCGCCATGGCCCATGGCGGGACCTACTCCGGCAACCTCGTCGGGGTCGCCGCGGCGGACGCCACGCTCGAAATCCTGGAGCGCGAACCGGTCATCGAGACCATCTTCACGCGCGGCCGCGCCCTGATGGACGGCATCCACGAAATCCTGACCGAGCAGGACATCCCGCACGTGGTCACCGGCCTGCCGCCTATGTTCAGCATCCTCCTGGGCAGCGACAAAGAGCCGCACGACTTCCGCGACTACCTGCAAAACGACATGGACCTCTACGAGAGAATCAGCATGGAACTCATCCGTCGCGGCGTGCAGCCCGATTCCGACGGACGCGAGCCCTGGTTCCTGTGCTACGCCCTGAGCGAAGAGGACGTGGCAGAGACGCTGAACGTGTTCAACGATGCGGTGAAAGCGGCGAAAAAGTGATTGCGTTTTTGGAATGCGCCGCCCAGGCGGCGCTTTAGAAAGCGGCGACGTGTCGCCGCACTCCAAAAATACGGCACGGCTCTGACAGATTTCGCGTGCTCACAGCCCTACCGGAGCACCTGACACCCAAACACCTGACACCTAAACACTTGAACACCTGAACACTCCCCCCACGGAGGTCCCCATGCCCTACGGTTATCACGGCAAAATCCTGCACGTTCATCTGAGCGAAGGGCGACTGGAAATCGAAGAGCCGCCCGAAGCGTTCTATCGTACCTACATGGGGGGCAGTGCCCTGGGCGCTTACTACCTCCTCAAACACACGCCACCCAAAGCCGACCCTCTCGGCGCGGAGAACACTCTCACCCTGGCCCTGAGCGTGCTGACCGGCGCGCCGATCTCCGGTCAGAGCCGCATTACCGCCGTGG
>RFJH01000338.1 GCA_003694975.1 Anaerolineae bacterium
CGTGATCGCCGCCGTCAGCGTCGTCTTCCCGTGGTCAATGTGCCCCATCGTCCCTACGTTCAGATGCGGCTTCGTGCGCTCAAATTTCTTCTTCGCCATTGCTATCACTCCTTAGAACAAAATCGCGATTATCTCAAGATTTCTTGCGCCACCGAATCCGATACGGGCGCATAATGATCAAATTCCATGGAGAAAACGCCTCGTCCCTGAGTGGCCGACCGCAACTCTGTTGCATATCCAAACATCTCGGCCAGAGGCACCATCGCTCGAATCGCCTGCGCGTTTCCCGGGCGCATTTCCATTCCCAGGATATCACCGCGTCGGCTGTTCAACTGACCAATTACATCACCCAAGAACTCTTCAGGGACAACCACCTCCACCTTCATAATTGGCTCCAGCAACACCGGCGCTCCTCTTTGCACGCCCTCCCGGAAAGCCATGGAGGCCGCCATTTTGAACGCCATTTCGCTGGAATCTACCTCATGATAAGAACCATCATACAGGATGACCTTGAGGTCGGTGACCGGATAGCCCGCGAGGACACCACTCTCCGCCGCCTCGCGGACACCTTTTTCCACGGCGGGGATATATTCACGCGGAATCACCCCACCGACGATTTTCTCTTCAAAAAGGATACCGCTACCTCGCTCGACCGGCTCCAGAGAAAGAACAACGTGGCCGTACTGCCCTCGCCCGCCGGTCTGCTTCACATAGCGATACTCTGCCCTTTCAACCGGGCGCGTGATGGACTCTCGATAGGCCACGCGCGGTTTCCCTACGTTCGCCTGCACCCGGAACTCACGCATCATGCGATCCACCAACACGTCCAGGTGCAACTCGCCCATCCCGGAAATAATCGTCTGGCCGGTGTTCTCGTCCACGCGGACACGAAAAGTAGGGTCCTCTTCAGCCAGTTTCTGCAGCGCGTCTGAGAGTTTATCCTGGTCGGCGGTAGTCTTCGGCTCAATGGCAACCGAAATCACCGGCTCCGGGAACGAGATACTCTCAAGAACAACTTTCTTGCGATCGCAGAGCGTATCCCCTGTGAACGTGTTCTTGAGACCCAGGATGGCTGCGATGTCTCCGGCGCGCACCTCGGTGATGTCCTCGCGGCGATCCGCATACATCCGCAACAGGCGCCCCACACGCTCACGCCGCCCTTTGGTCGAGTTGAACACCATCTGCCCTTGTTTGATCGTCCCCGAATAGACCCGCAGATAAGCCAGGCGTCCCACATAGGGGTCGGTGACGATTTTGAAGACCAGGGCGCTCAAGGGGGCATCATCCTGCGCGGGGAGTTCGATCACCTCGTCCGGGTTATCCGGACTCGTGCCGCGCACGGCGGGAATATCCACCGGCGAGGGGAGGTAGTCCACCACAGCATCCAGCAGAAGTTGCACGCCCTTGTTGCGCAGAGCACTGCCGCAGAAGACCGGAGTGGCCTGGTTGGCGATCACGGCCTTGCGCAGGGCGGCTTTCAACTCCTCAACGCTGATGTCCTCGCCCTCGAGGAACTTCACGGTCAGATCGTCGTCCAGTTCGGCGATTCGCTCTACCAGGTTCTCGCGAGCGGCTTGCGCTTCGTCGCGGTACTCCTCAGGGATAGGTAGTCGTTTCGGTTCCTTCCCCAAATCATCTTCCCAGATGACGGCCTCTTCGGTCAGCAGGTCCACTACCCCACGGAAGGAGGCCTCACTGCCCAGAGGCAACTGCATGGCAATGGGATTGGCACCCAAACGCTCGCGCACCATCTCAATCGTGCGTTCGTAGGAGGCCCCCACGCGGTCCATTTTGTTGACGAAGCAAATGCGCGGCACGTTGTAACGGTCCGCTTGTCGCCACACCGTCTCGCTTTGCGGTTCTACGCCCTGAACGGCATCGAAGATAACCACGCCGCCGTCCAGGACGCGCAGGGAGCGCTGGACTTCTGCCGTGAAGTCAATATGGCCAGGGGTATCAATGATGTTGATTTGATACCCTTTCCACTCCGCGGATACCGCCGCCGAAACGATGGTAATACCACGTTCACGCTCCTGTTCCATCCAGTCGGTGACGGTCGTGCCCTCATCCACCGACCCCAGGCGATGCGTCCGGCCTGTGTAGAACAGGATACGCTCCGTAGTCGTCGTCTTGCCCGCGTCGATGTGGGCGATGATGCCGATATTGCGATATCGTTCCAGCGGGTATACGCGTGCCATCTCAAAACACCTTGTTAAAGTGCCCGGAAATCAAATCACACTCGATAATGCGAGAAGGCGCGATTGGCCTCCGCCATCTTGTGAGTTTCGTCGCGCTTCTTAATGGCCGCGCCGGTCTCGTTATAGGCGTCCATCAACTCGGCAGCCAGTTTCTCAGGGAACGACTTGCCGGAGCGCGAACGCGCCGCAGCCAGGATCCAACGGATGGCCAACGTCAGCCGTCGGTCCGGCGAAACCTCCATCGGGACCTGGTACGTCGCTCCGCCGACGCGCCGCGGACGGACCTCCATTACCGGCGCAACGTTCTTCAACGCCGTCTCCAACACTTCCACCGGGTCTTTCTTCATCCGCTCTTGAATCAGGTCCATCGCATCGTAGACCAGACGCGTCGCAAGGCTCTTCTTGCCGCGCTTCATAACATGCTGAATCAACGTCTGTACACGGACGTTGTTGTAACGCAAGTCCGGTGGAACAACGCGTTTTTCGGGCTTTCCTCGTCGCATGGCAATCCTCTCCCGTTACGACTTCGGACGCTTCGCGCCGTACTTCGAACGACCCTGGCGACGGCCCTCAACGCCGGTCGAATCCAGAGAGCCACGCACGATATGGTAACGCACGCCGGGCAGGTCCTTCACACGACCGCCGCGCACCAGCACCACCGAGTGCTCCTGCAATTGATGTCCCTCGCCCGGAATGTACGCCGTGACCTCAATGCCATTGGTCAGGCGCACGCGGGCGATCTTTCGCAGGGCGGAGTTCGGCTTCTTGGGCGTCATGGTGCGCACCACCGTGCACACACCGCGCTTTTGCGGCGCACCTTTTGGTTGCCGCACGCGCCGCTGCTTGAAACTGTTCAGCGTATAAAGCAGCGCCGGCGCTTTGCTCTTCTTCTTCTTCGGTTTGCGTCCCTTGCGGACCATCTGGTTGATTGTCGGCACGTTTGCCTCCGTGAGCAGAAACCTCAAAAAGTTCACTTTCTTTGCCAAGAAATGAGGCCATCAATGCGCAATGATGGCCTCATTTGTGCATCGCCTTGTTGGAGACGGGAGTACTGCCGCCTTCCTTCGTGGCAACGAGCAAATATTTTAGCACACACAGATTAAGGCGTCAAGGAAAACGAACTTTGAAAACATAGTTCAGCACCGCAATTATACCCTATCATTACCTTTTTCAACCACCGAATTGCAAAATCCGGGGTTATTAATCTACATAAATCTCCACGTGCTCCCCATCCTCTTCGTCCACCACATCGATGATTTTTCCCTCCAGGCCGGAGCGCAGGCTTTCCATCAAGGCGTTGAGGTCCACGTCCCCAATCTCCGGCGCAAAGTGCGCGCCGATTTTCAGGCCGGCCTCCAGCAGTGTTAAGGGAATGCGCACGGAGACCTTAGACGTCCCACTCCGCACATCCGTGACGTGGACGCGCAGGGTGCGCTGCGAGGCGCGGGACGAAGGAAATGTGCTCTTGCGTCGTTCTTCGCCCAAAGCCGATAGCAACTCTGCCCCCTCCTCAGCGCTGATTTTTCCTTCCTCAATCATTTGCAAGATTTTCAACCGTTCTTCCGTTGTAGCCATGTTCTACCTCCTGAACAACACGTCATTCTCTCCGGAGATGGTTTGCGAGAGCGTGAAAAACAGCCCGACCTGCGCCACCGTGGCATGCAACTCCTTCAGGTAAAGCGGCAGGAGCGGGGCGTACATGTTGCCGCCGATATTCGCCAGTATCATGGCGAAGAGAAAGAGCAGCAACATCCCTCTCAACAACGGGCGCTTCTCACCGGTGGTTGTCGCAACGTCCGTCGCCATAACTCACCCGATAAAAACCTGCACCCGCTCGCCGTTCTCGCCCTCATCCACATGGACAATAAGGGGAGCATCCGGTCGGCTCGCAGCAAGTACCTGCACAATTTCATCGGCCGCGATTCGGTCCAGACCGGGGATACTACGTCCAAAGGTGCGCAACCCCCAGGCCACCGCCCACAACGGCAACGGCAGACCAAACGCGAGCGTTCTGGGGTGTTCCTCTTGCTCAAGGCGCACCAACACCCAGGGCACCGAACGACCTGCGCCGCCCAGAGCGATCAACACGACGCCAAGCAGGAAAGGCACCCAGGCGCAATAGAACCAGAACCCCATACCTGCCGAACGCAATGCCCAGAACATGAGCAACCCACCCAGGACGGTGATGCCCAAACCGCTCCACAGGACGATCAGCCGCAGACGACGCGCCCATGCCATCACCTCCTCAAGAGGCATTTCCGACTCCATGCCGGACCCGTGGCCGGTTTCCGTTTCAACAGCCTCGTCCTCCGCCTCGGCGTCCTCCCCAAGCGCGTCCAGCAGGCGCAGGGCCTCCTCCGAGGTAATCTTCCTTTCCTGGAGCATCTCCAGGATTTTCCTTCTCTCCTCAGAGA
>RFJH01000339.1 GCA_003694975.1 Anaerolineae bacterium
CCCCATCCGTCCGCGCGATTGCGTGGACCGCGCCGTCCGCCTGCTGCTCGAACATCCCGATGCCGACTGCGTACGCGGCGTGGTGCCCGCCGGGCAGAACCCCCACAAAATGTGGCGCATTGACGAGGCCACCGGCCGCATGACGCCCCTGCTGAGTGTGCCGGGCATCGCCGAGCCGTATAACGCCCCGCGTCAGATCCTCCCTCCCGTCTACTGGCAGACCGGCCACATTGACGCCATCCGTCCCGCCACCATCCTGGAGAAGAACTCTATGACAGGCGAGGCCATCTACGCCCTGCTGATTGACCCGCGCTACACCGTAGACCTGGATAACCCCCGCGACTGGGCGAAGGCGGAATGGGTGGTGCGCTTCGGCGGCCTGGAGATGGTCCATCCCGATGCCGCGCCGCGTCCCATGCCCGAACGGGTAGCGCTCCTGGTGCTCGATTTCGACGGCGTCCTGACCGATAACCGCGTCTGGACCGACCAGGAAGGGCGCGAGAGCGTGGCCTCCAACCGCAGCGACAGCCACGGTCTGGAGTTGCTGCGGCGGGCGGGGATCGAGGCGGTGGTCATCTCGAAGGAGCGCAACCCCGTCGTCGCGGCGCGCTGCAAGAAGATAGGCGTCCCTCACTTCCAGGGCGTGGACGACAAAGCGACCCTCTTGAAGAAACTTCTCGCCGAGCGCGGCGTGGAGGCGTCGCAAGTCGTCTACGTGGGCAACGACGTGAACGACCTGCCCTGCTTCCCCCTCGTCGGCTGGGCGGTTGCCGTAGCCGATGCGCACCCCGAAGCCCTCCGCCGGGCGGACTACGTCCTCAGTCGCCGCGGCGGACACGGCGCGGTGCGCGAACTGTGCGATCTGATCCTGGCACATCGGTAATCGTTCCCTCCCTACTACCAACCTCCAGTCATCCAATCTCAAATCTTCTAATCTCCAACGAGGTTCTCATGTCCCGTGAAATCAAACTCGGAAACAAACTGGTCGGCGATGGACATCCCGTGTACATCGTCGCCGAAATCGGCATCAACCACAACGGCGACCTGGAAATCGCCAAGCGCATGATTGACGCCGCCGTCCACGCCGGTGTGGACGCGGTGAAGTTCCAGAAACGCACCCCCGAAATCTGCACCCCGCCGGAGCAGCAAAAGCAGATGCGCGAGACTCCCTGGGGCTACATCACCTACCTGGAATACCGTCACAAGGTGGAATTCGGCCTGGAGGAGTATCGCGAGATTGACCGCTACTGCAAGGAGAAAGGCATCCCCTGGCTGGCCTCCGTGTGGGACGAACCCTCCGTGGACTTTCTGGAACAGTTCGACACCCCCGCCTACAAAATCCCCTCCGCGGCGCTGACCGATCACAACCTGCTGCGCCGCGTCCGCAAGACGGGGCGACCGGTCATTCTCTCGACCGGCATGTCCACCATGGACCAGATTCGCAAAGCAGTGGAAGTGCTGGGCACAAAAGACCTCCTGATCACGCACTGCACCAGTTCTTACCCATGCGACCCCGAAGAACTCAACCTGCGCATGATTCAGACCCTGCGAGAGGAGTTCCCCGAGGTGCCTATCGGCTATTCCGGGCACGAGGTGGGGCTGGTCCCTTCGGCGGTGGCGGTCGCTCTGGGCGCCTGCCTGGTGGAACGCCACCTGACTCTCGACCGCGCCATGTGGGGCAGCGACCAAGCCGCCTCCGTGGAACCGATGGGCTTCGAAAAACTGGTGAAATATATCCGCGTCACGGAAGTGGCGTTGGGCGATGGCGTGAAGCGCGTCTATGAAAGTGAGTTGCCCTCCCTGCGTAAGTTGCGCCGCTTCTATGGGGAGGATTGAGAGAGGATGAACCCGGCGCGGTCCCTGCGGCGCGCTTTGCGCACTCCCGGCAAGTACGCCCTGGCGGCCCTCCGCTGGCGGCGTCTGCGTTTTGACGAGGCGCCGCCCATCTTCGGCAACGGCAAGCCAAAGAGCGGCACGCACCTCCTGGTGCAGATCCTGGCCGGGATGTGCCGCGTCGCGCCGTATGCTTACGTGGCCGCCGAGCCGGTCCGCACCATCACCCCGGATGGACGCCGTCGCTCCGCCGATGAGATCCTGGACGACCTGCGCCGCATCCCGCGCGGCGTCATCGGCTGGGGCTACCTCGATCACACCCCGGAGAACGTGGATTTCCTGTGTCGCCCTGGGCGGGTGAACTACTTCATCTACCGCGACCCGCGTGACCTCCTCGTCTCCCAGGTCTATTTTGCGACCGAGATGCACGAGGGGCACGGGATGCACGAGTACTACAACGCCCTGCCCGATTTTGGCGCACGCCTGAAGGTCGCCATCACCGGCATTGACCGCGAGGGGCTGCACATGGTGAACGTGCGTCAGCGCTACGAGGCCGTCCTGCGCTGGCTGGAGCAACCCGGCGTGCTGTGTCTCCGCTTCGAGGACCTGATCCACCGCCGCGAAGAGACGCTGGGGCGGATGCTGGACGAGATCGAGAAGACCGGCTACCGCCTCCCCACGCCGCGCGAGAAGGCCATCGCCATCCTGATCGAGGCCATTCAGCCGCGCAAATCGCACACCTTCCGCTCCGGCAAGACCGGCACCTGGCGTGAGCATTTCACCGAAGAGCACAAGGCGCTTTTCAAAGAAATCGCCGGAGACCTCCTGGTGCAACTGGGGTACGAAGAAAACAACGATTGGTGAAGCCTCCGGTAGGACGAGAGCACTCTCGCCCTACCGGAAGAGATTGCCTCCCCCCTGATTGTCTCAAGGGGATTGATCACCCTCGCAGGCGCGCGCCGAGTTCGCGCTCCAGGCGGCGCACGATTTTGGCGCGGATTCTGGCGGCTTCTTTGTCCGTCAGCGTGCGGTCGGGGGCCTGGTAGGTCAGGCTGTAGGCCAGGCTCTTCTTGCCCTCGCCAACCTGCTCACCACGATAGACATCGAACAGACGCACATCGGCGAGCAACTTCCCGCCGGTCTGCCGGATGAGGGCCTCCACCTCGCCCGCAGGCACGGACTCGTCCACGACGACGGCGATATCCTCCAGCACGGGCGGATGCGTGGGCACCGATTCGACTTCCAGGCGTGGCGGCACAGCGCGCAGAGCCTCCAGGTCGAACTCGGCGGCCAGAACCGGCCTCTCGCCAAACTCGTATTTCTCCGCCACAAGGGGGTGAATCTCGCCGAAAAGGCCGATTTCCTTCCCCTCCACCATCACGCGGGCGCACTTGCCTGGGTGGAAAGCGGGGTGTTCTGCCGGCTCGTAGGAGACGCCCTCGCCCACGCGCAGCGCGGTGAGCATGGCCTCGATGACGCCTTTCAGGTCGTAGAAATCCAGGCCGGGGCTTTCGGGAGAATCCCAGGCCGGTTCGTGGCGGCGACCGGTCATGGCAATGGCCAGGCGCGGCTGCTCTTCGGGGAGGTCATCGCCACGCGGCAGGAAGACCGGCCCGATCTCGAAGAAGGCCAGAGTCTCGCGCAGGCGGGCGTTGCGCTCCACCACGTCCAGCACGGAGGCCAGGAGACTGCGGCGCAGGACGCGTCGCTCCGGCGTGACCGGGTTCGCGAGGCGCACGTGCTCACCCTCCACGCCCAGGCGCGCCTCGCGCTCCGGCGAGGTCATGCGATACGTGATGACCTCCTGCAACCCCAGCCCGGCGAGGAGATCGCGCAGGCTCTCTTCCCACGTGTGGGTCGGGTTGCCGACCTGGGGGGGCAGGGCGTCGGCGATGCGCGTTTCGGGGATGCGGTCGTAGCCGTAGAGGCGGGCGATCTCCTCCATCACGTCCGCCACGCCGACCACGCCCTCGCCGATGTCCATGCGGAAAGGCGGCGGGGTGACGGTCACGTTCTCGCCGGTCACCTCGCAGGTGAACTCGAGGCGGCTCAGCAGGTCGGCGATCTCCTGAGCGGAGAGTTCGATCCCCAGATGACGTTTCACGTCCGCCGCGCTGACCTCGACGCGCGGCGCTTCGGGCGGCAGAGGGTAGTTATCCACCAGGCCGGGCGCGACCTTCCCCCCGCTCCAGGCGGCCATCCAGTAGAGGCCGCGCCGCACGCCCTCCTCCGCCAGCGCGGGGTGCACGCCGCGCGAGAAGCGGAAGGAGGCCTCGGAGTGCAGGTTGTGGGCGTTCGCCGTGCGGCGGATGTTAATGAAATTCCACGCCGCGCCCTCCAACAGGACGTTGCGCGTCTGCTCCGTGACCTCGGATTCGAGTCCGCCCATCACGCCCGCGATGGAGAGCGCGCCCGCCTCGTCGCAGACGAGCACCTGGGAGGGGTCGAGGGCGCGTTCTTCGCCATCCAACGTGACCAGTTTCTCGCCGGGCTTCGCCGTGCGCGTGATGATGGTCACTTTGCCGCCCTTCGCCCGCTTGAGGAGCACATCGTAATCGAAGGCGTGCAGCGGCTCGCCGAGTTCGAGCATGGTGTAGTTCGTGGCGTCCACGATGCAGTTGATGGGACGCACCCCGGCCAGGCGCAGACGACGCTGTACCCAGTAGGGGCTGGGGCGGATCTCCACGTCCCGAATCAGGCCGAGGACGAAGCGCGGGTTGAGTTCCGGGTTCTCGATTCGGATGGCGACCAGTTCCTCTACGGGCTGACCGCTCGGGTCCAGGGGCGTTTCGGGCTTTTTGAGTGGTTTCCCGGTCAGGGCGGCGAGTTCACGGGCGATGCCCAGCATCCCCGTGTTGCGCGCCATGTTCGGGAGGATGTCAATGCTCAGGACGGCGTCCCCCATGTAGTCTGCCAACGGCGCGCCGACGGGGGCGTCGTCATCCAGGATGATGATGCCCTCATGCTCCTCGGAGATACCCAGTTCCTTCTCCGAGCAAACCATGGAGTAGGATTCCACGCCGCGAATTTTCGTCCGCTTGAGGGTCATCAGCACCTGGCCTTCTTTGTGACCATCGTAGAGGCGCGCGCCTTCCTTTGCATAGGCCACTTTCAACGGCCTGGCCAACGGGCCTTTGCCCTTGTAAGGGAAGAGGTTGGGTGCGCCGGTGAGCACGGTATGCTCTTGCCGACCATCGAAGAGGCGGCAGAGGACGAGTCGGTCCGCGTTGGGATGCGGCATGACCTCGCGCACTTCACCGACGACGATTTTCTCCGGGTCCCAGGAAAGGCCGGTAATCTTGAAAGAGGTGCTCTCGTTGGGCATCGGCCAGCCAACGTAGCGGATTTCTTCCACTTCCAGCCCGGCGAACGTGAGCAGGCGGGCAACTTCTTCAACCGGGATATCTATCTCCACGAAATCTTTGAGCCAGGATATGGGGACGTACATAGGCACTCCTACTCTAAAATTGCTCCAGGAATCTCACATCATTGCTCCAGAAATAACGAATATCCTCAATGCGGTGGCGCAGCATGGCCTGTCGCTCCGGCCCCATACCAAAAGCGAAGCCGGTGTAGCGACGCGGGTCGTAGCCGCCGTTTTGCAACACGACCGGATGTACCATGCCGCAGCCGAGGATTTCCAGCCAGCCCGTCCGCTTGCAGACGGAACACCCTTTCCCACCACAGACGAAGCACTCCACGTCCACTTCGGCGGAGGGCTCGGTGAAGGGGAAGTAAGAGGCGCGGAAGCGAACGCGCGCCTGAGACCCGAACATGCGGCGGGCGAAATCGGCCAGGGTGCCTTTTAGATCGCTGAAGGTGATGTTTTTCCCAACGGCCAGCCCCTCCACCTGGTTGAACTGGATTTCGGAGCGGGCGGTGATTTGCTCATGGCGGAAACACATGCCGGGCAGCGCGATGCGGATCGGCGGCGGGTTCTCCGGGTTCATGGCGGCGAAGTAACGCATGGCGTGGATCTGACCCGGCGAAGTGTGCGTGCGCAGCAAGACAGGGTTCTCACCGCGCTCCCCGGCCTCCACATAGAGCGAATCCTGCATCTCGCGCGCCGGGTGGTGGGGCGGAAAATTGAGCAACTGGAAGTTGTACTCATCCGTCTCCACCTCGCGCGAGGTGAAGACCTGAAACCCCATATCGGCCAGGATGCTCAGGATGCGTCGCAGGGTCTGCGTGGAGGGGTGCAAACGACCGCGCCGGAACGGGCGACCGGGCAGGGTCACATCCAGGCGTTCTTCGCGCAGGGAACGTTCGATGGCCGCCTGTTTGAGCGCCTGGGATTTCTCCTCCAGGGCGGCCTCCAGCGCCTGTTTCACCTCGTTGGCGCGCCGTCCAACCGCCGGGCGCTCCTCTTTCGGGAGACTCCCCAGGTCACTGAAGACGCGCATCAGGGGCGAATTGCGCCCCAGGTGCGCCACGCGCCAGGCCTGAAGTGTCTCCTCATCCTGCACAGATTGCAAGGCCTCGAGTGCCTCGCGTTGGATGTGTTCCAGTTGTTCAAGCATGAGCACCTCCACAGAGGATTTCTACACACTCATCGCACAAGGGCGATGTGTTACGTAAACGAAACCTCCCGTCCCCATTGGGACGGGAGGGAGTTCCCGCGGTACCACCCAATTTGGCCGCCGCGCGGCGGCCCACTCAGCCCGACGGCCTGAAGGCGATCGGCGGCTCCGTAACGTGGAGCGTGCGGCTCAGACTACTGGGCGCTGTGCGCCGTTCCCCTGAGCGGCTCAGGAGGGAACTTCCGTCGGCTTCCACCGGACCGGGGTCTCAGCCTGTGCCCCTGCCTCTCTGTCGGCTTTCACCGACGTACTTTCCTCCGTCACAGCCGTTGTGTTGGGCTTTATTATCTCCGAATTGAGAGAACTGTCAAGGGCATACTCTCGGGCAAGCCCTGGAGCGATGGCTTCACGGTGCGTTTCCCCTTTCTCTGCGCACCAGGAAAGCATTGTATAATTCAAAAACTCGCGGGCAAAGGACGACAGGCAACTTGACCTCCTCGCCTGCTCAACAATCCGGGTTTGCCCCAGGGCACAACATGATGACTTCCTCAAGAGAACCCTTTTTCCATCGCCTTCGTCGTCGCGTTGCACGGCATTGGAACAATTTTCACATCTGGCGCATGGCGCGGCAGGTGGCGCGACGCGCGCCGCAGCCCCGGGGCGCGCCGGTGGTGCTCTTCAAAGCCTCTACCGGCATAGACGACCTCTCCTGGAACGCCGCCTTCCACCTCCTCACCTCATGGGCGTTGCGCCTGCAAGGTGTCCCGGTGACCTTCTTCGCCTGCTGGCAGGGGATGAGCCGCTGCGTCCTGGGCACCCGCCGCGACCGCCCCCAACAAGAGCCCCCTTGTGCTTCCTGCATTTATCAATCGCGAGTGCTCTACACCGGCGCCCAGGTCACCTGGGCACATTTCGAGCGCGAAGACCGCCTCGCGCGCGCACTGGACAGTCTCTCCCTGGACGAACTCAGCCGCTTCACGTGGGAAGACCTCCCGCTGGGCGCGCTCTGTCTGCCCGGCCTGCGCTGGATTTTGCGCCGTCATCATCTGGATGACGACGAACCGACGCGCTACCTCTTGCGCGAGTACATCCTCTCCGCCTGGAGCCTGGCGCGCCACTTTGAGCGTTTCATCGAACGCATCCGACCCCGCGCCGTGATCGCCTTCAACGGCCAGTTCTACCCCGAAGCGGTGGTCTGCCACGTCGCCCGCCGACGCGGAATCCGCACCATCACGCACGAAGTCGGCCTGCAACCTGCCTCGGCCTTCTTCACCGACGGCGAGGCGACGGCTTATCCCATCCACATCCCCGAAGATTTCGAGTTGAGCGCCGAACAGAACGCCCGCCTGGATGCCTACCTTGAAAAGCGCTTCCAGGGACAGTTTGTCATGGCGGGCATCAAATTCTGGCCCGAAATGCGCCGCCTGGACGAAGGCTTCCTGCGCAAAGCGGCACGCTTCCGCCAGATCGTGCCCATCTTTACCAACGTCATCTTCGATACCAGCCAGCCCCACGCCAACGTCATTTTTGATGATATGTTCGACTGGCTGGATTTCACCCTGGAGCACATCATCAAGCCCCACCCGGAGACCCTCTTCGTCATCCGCGCTCACCCCGACGAGACGCGCCCCCGCAAGGAAAGCCGCGAGACGGTGTCGCAGTGGGTCGCCCGGCGCGGCGTGGACGCGCTGGAGAACGTGGTTTTCGTGCCGCCGAAGGAGTACCTCAGTTCGTATGAGTTGATCCAGCGCTCCAAGTTCGTCATGGTCTACAACTCGACCATCGGGCTGGAGGCTTCCATCATGGGCGCGGCGGTGCTCTGTGCGGGCAAGGCGCGCTTCACGCAGTATCCAACGGTCTTCTTCCCGCAGGATTCGGCGGAATACC
>RFJH01000340.1 GCA_003694975.1 Anaerolineae bacterium
GGTGGGGAATGGTTGAACTCACCCGCCGCTTGTTGGGGCCTTTCTGGGGAGGGGTTGTCGTCTTTCTGATGTGGGTGGTGTTCCTGATGGCCGGTTTGGGGTTGTGGGCACGTCTGGAACGCTATCTGGAACGCCTGGCCGAAGGAGAGGGGGAAGGAGATTTTCTCGCCGTTCCCGTTCCAGGAGGCGAGCCTGCCGTGACAGAAAGGGCGACGGGCAAACGGTCGAAGCGCCCCGTGCGCCTTCCTCCGGAGTTTCGTAAATCTCTGCCCATGCCCTCCGCTCAGGACGAACGCCCCGCGACGCCACCGCCGCGCGATGAACGTCTTCCGCCTCTGGACCTCCTGGTTGCCGGACGGAGCAATCGCCCCGATGAACGCACAATCAATCAGACTGCCGGTCTGATCGAGAAGACACTGGCCGAGTTCGGCATCCCGGCGCAGGTGATCGGCTTTCGCGTCGGGCCGACGGTGACTCAGTTTGCCGTGCAACCCGGCTTCATCGAAAAGAACGGTGGCGATGAGGAAGGTGATGCCCACCGTGTGAAAGTGCGTGTGGCGCAGATCGCGGCGTTGCAGCGCGACCTGGCGCTGGCGCTTTCCGCGGAACGCCTGCGCATTGAGGCCCCTGTTCCGGGAAGGCCTTATGTGGGCATTGAGGTCCCGAATCCACGTGCCAGTCTGGTCCATCTGCGGCCTATCCTGGAATCGGAGGCGTTCTACAAAGTCAACTCGCCGCTGGCGATTGCGTTGGGGCGTGATGTCTCCGGTCGGCCGGTGGTGGCCGATCTGGCCCGTATGCCTCACCTGTTGATTGCCGGTGCGACGGGATCGGGCAAATCGGTTTTCATCACCTCGGTGGCAGTCTGCCTGGCGATGAACAATACGCCTGAAGACCTGCGTATGGTGATGATTGATTCCAAGATGGTGGAACTGATACGGTTCAACGGTTTGCCGCATCTCTATGGTAAAGTGGAGACCGATTTGCAACGTATTCAGGGGGTGTTGCGCTGGCTGGTGGCAGAGATGGAGCGACGGTACCGCTTGCTGGAGGCAGCCCGGGCCAGAGACCTGGTAGCCTATAACCGCAAGTTGCGTCGGCGCAAGACGGGCTCGCCGTTACCGCGCATTGTGGTCTTGATTGACGAACTGGCCGATCTGATGATGGCCGCGCCGGATCAGACCGAGCACCATCTTGTCCGTCTGGCGCAAATGGCGCGCGCTACGGGGATCCACCTTGTCGTGGCCACACAACGTCCCAGCACCGATGTGGTCACAGGCCTGATCAAGGCCAATTTCCCGGCGCGCCTCTCCTTTGCCGTTGCCTCTAGCGTGGATTCGCGCGTCATCCTGGATATGGGGGGCGCGGAGACGTTGCTTGGTCGGGGAGATATGCTCTTCCTCGATCCGGAATCCGGCACGCCTGTGCGCGCTCAGGGCGTGATGGTCACCGATGCGGAGATTGAACGCCTGATCACGTACTGGCAAAAGGAAGTCCCGACGGAAGATGTACTCCCGCCCTGGGAGAGCCTGCTCAACGAACCCGCTCGCGATGAGGATGAGGCATTGGTCGAGCAGGCGATTGAAGTCATCCGTAAGAGCGGGCGCGCCTCGGCCTCTTTCCTGCAGCGCCAGTTGCGGATTGGCTATCCGCGCGCCGCCCGCCTCCTGGACCGTCTGGAAGAGATGGGAGTTGTGGGGCCTTCTCGGGGAGGGGGGCGTGAGCGCGATGTGCTGATTGATGTGGATGACGAGGCGCTCGATGACGAAGACGCGGACACCTGATTCCGCCGAGCACGGCAAGTTGTAGTATGATATGAATTCTTGTGGTATGGAAAGGAAATGTGCTGTGGAACAGAAAGCAAATCACAAACCGATGACCTTCACCGATCGTATGCGGATCGCCTTCCGCTGGGTCCTTGACCCTGTTGGGGCGTTCCTGAACCGCCTGGGCCTGGTGCCGAACACCCTGACGCTGATCGGTCTCGCCGGAAACACCGCCGGGGCGGCCTTGCTCTCGCAGGGAAAAATCGTCTGGGGTGGTCTGGTGATCCTGCTCATGGGTCCGATAGATGCTCTTGACGGCACGATGGCGCGGCTGCGCGGGGAGCCGACCGAGTTCGGCGCTTTTGTCGACTCGGTGACCGATCGTTACTCCGAACTGGTCATCCTGGGCGGCCTCCTGTTCTACTATCTCCATCAAGGAGATGCCCTAGCCAGTACGTTGGTGTACCTGGCCGCCGCCGGCTCGGTCCTGGTCTCGTACGTCAAAGCGCGCGCGGAGGGGTTGGGGTTCGAGGCGAAGATCGGCATCCTGACTCGCCTGGAACGTTACCTTGTTTTGGTGCCGGGATTGTTGTTCAATCAACCCCTTCTGGCCATCTCTATCATTGCTGTCTTTGCCAACATCACGGCGCTACAGCGCATTTTGCATGTTCGCCGTCAGGCGCATGACCAACATAAGATGTGAACCGGCTGTCTGAAGCAGAAGTCGCTCGTCGCCTGACTTCTTGTTGACTTTTTAGAGAACTGGAGCGTACTATGTCTGAAGGTTTCCATATTGGCCCTCTCTTTGTCCGTTACTATGGGCTGATCATCATGTTGGGGACGCTGGCCGGAGGGATGCTGGCCTCGCGCGAGGCGAAACGCCGGGGCTTCGATCCGGAGATTGTGTGGGACTTGCTTGTCTGGCTGATCATCGGCGGCGTGATCGGTGCTCGCCTGTGGCATATTTTCACCCCCCCGCCTTCCTCCATCGCCCAGGGCATTACTACCCGCTATTATCTAACCCATCCCCTGGACGCGATTGCGATTTGGAAGGGAGGGTTGGGCATTCCGGGCGTCGTCATCGGTGGGATGTTAACTCTCTATATTTATGCCCGTCGTCATGGTCTCCCTTACGCTACCTGGGCGGACATTGTCGCACCCAGCCTGGCGCTTGGGCAGGCCATCGGTCGCTGGGGCAATTTCTTCAACCAGGAACTCTACGGCGCGCCGACCGACCTGCCGTGGAAGATTTACATTGACCCTCAACACCGTTTGCCCGGCTTCGAGAACGTGGAGTATTACCATCCCCTGTTCCTCTATGAATCGCTCTGGAACCTGGGTAACATGTTCTTCCTGCTTTGGCTCTCGCGCCGTTTTGAAGACCGCCTGAAACCGGGTGATCTTTTCCTTGTCTATCTGATTACTTATCCGGTTGGGCGCTTCTTGCTGGATTTCCTGCGCCTGGACGCCTCGCGTGTGGGCGGCATCAACATCAATCAGACGGTCGCGGCCGCGGTTGCTATCTGCTCGGCGCTCGTGCTCCTGTGGAGACACCGCGTCAGGCGAACCGCGGAGGCGCCCTGAAGCAACAGGGACTCTGGTAGCATTGACAGTCCGCATGGTCGCCATTATGCTTTTTGAACGATGGCGACCTCTTTATTTGTTTGGTAAAGGAAACAAATGATCGAAACGGAAGACCTGAGCAAACGATTCGATGATTTCTGGGCGGTGGACGGCGTGAGTCTGCGTGTCCGTGAAGGACAGGTGCTGGCCTTGTTGGGGCAGAACGGCGCCGGGAAGACAACGACGGTGCGGATGCTGACCGCTTTGCTCACGCCCACGCGCGGACGGGCGACCGTCGCCGGGTATGATGTGGTCTCTCAGCCCAATCAGGTGCGCGCTGTGGTAGGCGTATTGACCGAGCAACACGGTCTGTACGTGCGCATGACGGCGGAGGAGTATCTCGATTTCTTCGGTCAGGTCTATCGCCTGGACCCATCCCGTCGGCGCAGGCGCAGCCGGGAGTTGCTGGAGTATTTTGGCCTGGAGGAGGTGGCCCGGCAACGCATCGGCGAGTACTCGAAGGGGATGCGCCAGAAACTCGCCCTGGCGCGCGCCTTGATCCATGAGCCGCCGGTGCTCCTGCTTGATGAACCGACCTCGGCCATGGACCCCGAAAGCGCTCGCCTGGTGCGTGATCAAATTGCGAAGTTGCGTTCGGCCAGGCGCGCCATCATTATTTGCACCCACAACCTGTCCGAGGCGGAGGCGCTTGCCGATATCATTGCCATTATTTACCGGGGACGCATTCTGGTTACCGGCACGTTGGACGAGTTGAGACGCCGTGTCCTGGGAGCGCCGGAGTACGAAGCCCTTCTCTCGGCTCCCTGGCGACTGGATGGCTTTCCCCTTCCTCAGGGTGTGGCCCTCTCTTCGCAAGAGGGAACCCGGTTGCGCTTCCGCGTGAAAGACCCGGCGAAAGCCAATCCGGCTCTTCTGCAGGCACTTCTTGCTCATGGCGCTCCTGTGGTCACGTTTCGTGAGGTCACACGCAGCCTGGAGCAAGTCTATCTTGCCGTGATGGCACAGGTGAGGAAACGGTTATGATTTCACGTCGCGATCTCCTACCGATCTGGTGGATTGCCAGGCGGGAACTGCGCGATCAGTTCCGCGACTGGCGTATCCTGTTTCCCCTGGCCGTCCTCACGCTCATTTTTCCCCTGCTGATGAATATCGTTGCCGGGGAGGCGGTGGATTTCGTCAACCGCTATGGCGGCAATCTGGTGCTCGATCGCCTGGTGCCGTTTTCGGTGCTGATTATCGGTTTCTTCCCCATTACCGTCTCGCTGGTCGTGGCGCTGGAAGCGTTCGTCGGTGAGAAAGAGCGCGGGACCATCGAGCCGTTGTTGAGCACTCCTCTGGAGGATTGGCAGTTGTATTTCGGCAAACTTCTGGTCGGCGCGCTGACGCCGCTGGCGGCGAGCATGTTGGCGATTGCTTTTTATATGGTCATCGTCTCCCGCCAGGACCTCACCATGCCGAACGCCCATCTGATGGCTCAGTTACTGGCGCTGACGGTAGCCCATGCCGTGCTCATGGTCAGCGGCGCGATCGCGGTATCCACGCAATCCACCTCGGTGCGCGCCGCCAACCTCCTGGCGTCTTTTATCATCCTTCCGGTTGCCATCCTGATCCAGGGAGAAACGGTGCTGGTCTTTTGGGGAAACGACCGTGTGCTCTGGCTGGCGGTCCTGGCCGTGTCCATCATGGCTGCTCTCCTCGTGCGCGTGGGGCTGGCGCACTTCCGCCGCGAGTACCTCCTGGGGCGTGAACTGGACACCTTGAATTTCCGTTGGATGGGGCGTACGTTCTGGAGAGCCTTCAAAGGGGAGGCGCGTTCGCCTATCCAATGGTACCGCGTGGAACTGGCCTCCACCCTGCGCCGCTTACGCCTCCCGTTGTTGCTGGTTGTGGCATTGGCGCTTCTGGGGGCTGTGGTAGGGTTTTTCTGGACCAGGACCTACCTTGCTCAGTGGCTTGCTCAAACGCCTCCGGAAGAGGTTAAGGATATGGTCGCTCAGTTGCAAGAGGCTGCCGATGTGGCGATGCCGGATTTCGCCCTGTCGTTTCCCTGGATTTTCCTGCACAATGTCCGAGCCGTCCTTGTGATGTTCCTCGGTGGGGCCATTTCCTTTAGTGTGTTGGGGATGCTTTTTTTCCTGGTCAATATGGGCGTTGTCGGCGCCGCGATGGCCGCGGTAGACCTGGTGGGGCTTTCCCCGTGGCGAATGTTTGCAGCCGGGCTGTTGCCGCATGGAGTGTTTGAACTCCCTGCTCTGTTCCTCGCCGGCGCGTCGATTCTGTACCTCGGCGCCGTGCTGGTCACCCCGAATGAACAGCGCACAATGGGTACCGTGTTCATCGAAGCGCTGGCGGATTGGGCAAAAGTGATGGTGGGACTTGTGATTCCGTTGCTGGCGGTCGCAGCGGTGGTTGAGGCCTACCTCACGCCGCTGATTCTGCTCTGGACGCTGAGGTGAGAGAGGTGTGATGAAAGTCGTTATCCTGGGATCGGCGAATTCTATCCCCGATGAAGAGCATGAGAACACATATCTTGCCATTGTGGGGGAGAAGCGCGTCGCCCTGGTGGATTGTGTGGGTAGCCCGGTTGTGCGTTTGAAGAAGGCAGGTATCCCTCTCCATGCTCTGACCGACCTGGTCCTGACTCACTTCCATCCGGATCACGTTTCTGCCGTACCGCTTCTCTTGATGGATATGTGGTTGAGTGGCCGACGCGATTCGTTTGACATCTATGGTCTGACGTATACACTGGACCGCCTCCAAGCAATGATGGAACTCTACGGTTGGGAATCCTGGCCAGAATTTTTCCCGACAGTACTTCACCATTTACCCGCCGATGAACTGGTGCCGGTACTCGAAGCGGACGAGTTTCGTATCTTTTCCTCACCGGTTTGCCATTTGATTCCCACCTTGGGGTTGCGTGTGGAGTTTGCTTCCGGCAAGGTGATGGCGTATTCTTGCGATACCGAACCATGCGAACAGGTCGTCCGCCTGGCGCAGGGAGCGGATGTGTTGATTCACGAGGCGACCGGCGCGCACGAAGGCCACACTTCTGCAGCACAGGCCGGTGAGATCGCTCAAAGAGCGGGCGCGAAGGCGCTCTACCTGATCCATTATCCCGTGGAGTTGCCGGATAAAGAGGGCCTTGTGCGCCAGGCGCAGACACGCTTTGATGGGCCGGTCGCCCTGGCGATCGATTTCCTGGAACTGGATTTCGGTTGATTGCTCTGGTGGTGAGAAGAATGAGCCCCCTGAATTGTTCAGGGGGCTTTGCTTACCATCCGATGATGAACGTTTCCCACTCTTTGTTCTCTTTCAGGTGTCGCCCGAAAATGTACATGGCGCTGGCGGGAGGCTCTGTGGGTTGCTTGAGAAGCGTCATGTGGGCCTCCTCCAGCCTCCGCCCGCCTTTGCGATGGTTGCAAGCCGGGCAGGCAGTCACCACGTTCGTCCAGGTGTGTTTGCCGCCCAGGTGGCGCGGCAGGACGTGGTCCACCGTCAGCA
>RFJH01000061.1 GCA_003694975.1 Anaerolineae bacterium
CGTGATGAGGCCGCCGAAGCCCTGCGCAAGAAATACGCCCCCAAACTGGCGCGCCTGCAAGACCGCCTGCGCCGCGCCGAGCAAAAACTGGAAAAGCAAGTTGCTCAGGCGCAAAAGGCCAAGATCGATACCGCCATCTCCTTCGGCGCCACCCTGCTGAGCGCGTTCGCCGGTCGCAAAGTCCTCAGCAGCACCACCGTAAGCAAAGCCAGTACCGCCATGCGCGGCGTGACCCGCACCATGAACGAGAGCCAGGACATCGAACAAGCGAAAGAGGATATCGAGAGCATCAAGCAACAAATCGCCGCCCTGGATGCCGAATTCCAGCAAGAAGTCGCTGCCCTCGAAGAACGTATTGACCCGATGACCGAGGAACTGCAAACCCTGGTCATCAAACCCCGCAAAACCGATATCAACATAGAACTGCTCACCCTGGTCTGGGCGCCCTTCTTCGAAAGCGGGGGGAACTCCGAAGCCGCCTGGTAGCCTGCCAGAAGGGAAAAACAAACAGCCCCGGCAATGCTCCGGGGCTGTTTCTATCTTGATCTTGCTACAAGGCTATCGCTTCGTCATCGAACTCAGCACTTGCAAAAGCGTATTGGCAACCACTGCGCCTGATTGGGCACGATGGGGGGATTGACCCAGCGGACTGGCCGAGAGCAAGGCGCGCAAAGCGGCTTCCGTGTTGCTCTGGCCTTGCTGTTTGGCGTTCAGAAAAGCGAGGCCGGCGTTGAGCACATCGCCCATATCCAGGCCACTATCTCCGCCTTCCGAGGCCGTCGCACCCTGCTGACCTCCCCCTGTAAACGCGCCCAACAGGGAACCGAGCACATCGCCTCCACCCTGTGCCGGCGCCTGCTGTTCAACGCCCAGCAGCGACTCGATCAACAACCGCGCATTCTCCGGCGTGACCGCTTTCTCGCCGCGGAAGCGTTGCGCGGCCTGGGCAAAGCCCTGCGCATACACCTGCGCCGAGCCACTCTGGCGTTGGCGCAGCAATTCACTGGCATACGCCAGTTGTTCGGCAGGCGTCGCATTCTGCCGCTCGCGCATCGCCTGGGCGACTGCTTCAAAAATCTCTACCATGTTGTCGCCATGATTCCTGTTATACGTATCGGCTTGATTCAATTGCTCCTTCTGAGCCGCCAGGCTTTGCGCCACCGCGCCAAACAGTTGAGCCAGATCAATGCCCGAAGATGACGTTCCCATGTGGGCTTTTACTCCTTGAACTTCATCAGCGTCTCGCCGTTATAGACCATCGCAGCCCAACGGCCTTCGCCCAATTTTGCCCACACGTCCTCGCCATCCTGCCATGTCTCCAGCACGGTGACGACTTGATCTTTCACCAGACCGTCCACCACCTCGCTGGACGTGCTGTGGTCCTTGCGCACGCGCAGGCTGCGCACCACGACGACCGCCTCACGCTGCTTGGCCTTCTCTTCAGCCGCCTTCGCCTCCGCGGCCTGGCGGGCATGCTTCTCTGCCAACATACGGCGATGGTCCTCCAGAGAGGTGCCACGCTTGCTCTGCCCGCCACCAGAAGTCAGGTTCTTCTTGTCAAAACTTTCACTACTCATTGTTCATCGCTCCTTCCTTAGATGGAAATTAGTGAAAAGATTATACCCCAAATCTCCCACACCTTCTCTCAGATGCTGTAGAAACGAGGAAACTGCTCGCTCGACGGTGGACGCCAGCAGCCCTTTCTGTGTCATGGCAAGCGCCCGTCAGGGCGCGAAACCCTCTCCTGCACCGAGGAATGGACCGCTTTGACGAACTTGGCCCGCCTCGCAACGACACCAAAGGGATCGCGTTGGCAATGATCTTTTCTACAATGATTTGAATGCACCCAGACGAGACATCCCCTTGACTCCGGTAACATTTTCTTTTGGCGGTTACTTCCCCTTCGGTAACACCTTCCTTTGACCTGACAGGTCCCATAGATACATCATCCAACCTCATCCGTGATCGCGAAACACCCCATACCGAGCACAAGCGGGTATAATCAGCCGCATGGAATTCTTCCTGCCCGAAGAACAAGACCCTCATCTGAAGCGCCTGCCGCCGGAAGAAGTGCGCATCCTCTCGCTGGGTGCCGAGCCCTATCCAGACGGTCGGCGGCTGCGCGTCTCTCTGGAGATCACCCCCTTTGAGACGCGGCCTCATCTGGAAGTCACCTTGCGTGACCCCCAGGGCGAGGAAGTCAGCACAGTCAGTCTGGTCGAGCCGATGGCATGGAAACTGGAATTCACCATGCACCTGCGCGGAGCAAAGACCGCCGGCGAATACACCCTCCTCGCCCGCCTCTACTACCCCCCACCACTCGACCCCGACCGACCTCAACCCATCAACCTGGACGTGCCGGATACCGACCGCCGCGAGGTCACCATCCCTCTCACCCCGCAGCCGTGACCCCTCCACGCCTCATGCCCTCCTCCCTGCGACCCCTCCGGCACCGTCTCCTCCCCCTCCTCGCCGTCATCTTTTCTCTGGCCGCCTGTGGCGCGCCCTCTCCCCC
>RFJH01000341.1 GCA_003694975.1 Anaerolineae bacterium
CCGTTGGTCAGGGAAGATACGGGTGAAGGGCTGTAAAAAATCTTTCAAGCCTTTCTGGGTTGTTTGGACGAAATTTTGCCCATTTTGCGGTAAACTTTCTATAGGCTCTGCTCCTGGTATTGGGATTGGTTTTAGTACCTGTTATACCAAAGGAGCAGAGCCCTTTCTTCCCAGAGATCTGGGTAATCACCAGCCATCGAAGCGTCGTGAACGCTTGATAGGGAGAGCATTTTTCCGCCTCCAACCCCGGCACGGTCTTTTACCTGAAAGGCGTCCGTCCACTTGTTTGTACAAATCGCCCTGGGTAGGCATGGCATTGCCGTCCCCGGTGAGCCAAGCCTGTTGTATACTTGGAGAAGCCCTGTGTGGAGGTTTTCCGTCATGCCGATTTACGAATACGTATGCCTGGACTGTCAGAAAGAGTTCGAGGTGCTCCGGCCAATGAGCCAGGCTGACCAGCCATTGCCTTGCGAATCGTGCGGCGGGAAGAATGTCAGACGCAAACTGACCGTCTTCTACGCCCATAGCGACGGGCGCAGCGTGGCCGGGACCACAGCACCCGCTTGCGGTTCCTGCGCCGGTGGGACGTGCTCGACTTGCGGCCATTAGCCTTGACCGCCCCGGACACCTATCCCCACTACGGTTACCCGCCGCTCCTGGTGGCCGCGTTCTTACGAGACGCGCTGCTGGGGCGGCGGCGCTCGTTTCGTCAGGACGCCTGCTCCTGCATCCACCGCCTGCGCCCTCCTTTGCGACTCATCGGCCAGGAAAATATCCCTCAGCATGGCCCTTGTGTGCTGACCTTCAATCACTATGCCCGTCCCGGCTTCCGGGCCTGGTGGCTGGCGTGGGCGGTCGCGGCCTCGGTGCCGATGGAGATGCACTGGATTGTAACCCGCGAATGGACTTTCCCCGGCAGATGGTATGCGCCGCTGGGACTACGTCTTTCCCGCCTCATATTACGACGTTTGGCAAGCCTCTATAGTTTTACGCTTATGCCGGCCATGCCGCCGCGCCCCGAAGACGTAACCGACCGGGCCCGCGCCGTCCGGCAGGTGCTTGCCCTGGCACGCCGCGAACAACGTATCGTCCTGGGACTTGCTCCCGAAGGTCGCGATACACCCGGCGGATGCCTCTCCTGGCCGCCGCCGGGCGTCGGGCGTTTTCTGACCTTGCTCGCAGAAGCCGGGTTACACATCGTACCGGTCGGTCTCTACGAGGCAGAGGGGGCACTCTGGGCGCATTTTGGAGAGCGGTATGCTCTCTCCATCCCCGCTGACCTTTCACCGGATGAACGAGACCGCCTCGCCGCGCAGACCGTCATGAGTCGTATCGCCGCGCTCCTGCCTCCCGCCCTGCGCGGTGACTTTGCCTGAGGAGACTGCAATGAAAAAGCCCCTTTCCCTTCTCCAACTGCTCGTCATCAATACCTATTGGGTGGGCCTGTCGTTCATGTGGAACTCCCTGCACCCCATTGTGCTGCCCGCCGTGCTGCTCAACTTCGTCCCGGATGCCCAGAAGAACACCTATCTGGGGTTATTGACCTTCATCGGCCTGATCATTGCCATGCTTATCCAGCCGATCTCCGGCGCGTTGAGCGATGGCTGGGCTTCGCGCTGGGGGCGACGGCGACCTCTCATTGTGCTCGGCACCCTGTTCGACTTTGTCTTCCTTGCCATCCTCGCCTGGGCCGGCGGATTGACCTGGCTGGTCATCGGTTACATCGGTTTGCAATTCAGTTCCAATATTGCCCATGGCCCGGCGCAAGGGCTGATTCCCGACCGCGTCCCGGAGCAGCAACTGGGGATGGCCAGTGCCTGGAAAACGTTTATGGACATGGCCAGCCTGATCGTCGCCTCGCTGCTCGCCGGTCGCCTGCTCAATCCGGAGACGCGCGACCCCACCCTGATCGTCCTGGTGATGATCGGCCTGCTGGCGGCTGCGACGGCCATCACCGTCCTGGGCACAAAAGAAGAACCGACCACCCGCGAAGGGGGCGGGCCGCGCCTCGACCTGCGGCACCTCCTCACCCAATTTCGCATTGACCTGCGTGCCAGTATCGCCTACTGGTGGTTAATCGGGTCCCGTTTCCTCTACCTGATCGGTATCTACGGAGTCCAGGCTTTCGCCCAGTATTACCTGCAAGACGTGTTGCGCGTCCCCGATCCGCCAAAACAAACCGGAGACCTGCTCGCGTCCCTGACCATTACCCTGATTATCCTGGTGCTGGCGGGAGGCTGGCTTTCCGACCGTTTTGGAGCCAAACGTGTGCTCTATGCCTCCGGCATCATCACCGCCGTGGGGATGCTCCTCATGCTCCTGGCGGACGACATGACCGGCCTGCTCATCTTCGGTAGCCTCCTGGGCGCGGGAATTGGCCTTTTCCTGACCGCCAACTGGACCCTGGCGACCCAACTGGCACCCAGGGAGGAGGCCGGGAAGTTCCTCGGCCTGACGAACCTGGCCACCGCCGGTTCCGGAGCGCTGGCCCGACTCGAAGGCCCGGCCATTGACCTGCTCAACCACGCCTGGCCCGGCCTGTGGGCAGGGTACACGGGGATGTTCCTCTTCGGCGCGGTGAGTGCCTTGCTGAGTATGTTCCTCCTGCGCAAGGTGGACGCGGGGCATCACAACACCGGAGGATGACATGACCAAAGCAAGGAGAACAACACGCTCTATCCCCTTCCTGCCTTTGCTTGTCCTGGTGGTGGCCGTGGTCGCCTTTTTGATTTGGGGGTTGCCGTATTTTCTGCTTCCCTCCCCTGTTCAGACCGGGATAGGCGGTGGGTTTGGCAGCGAAACCTTCTCCGCCGAGGTCGAGGCAATTATCGAGGAAGGGACGGTCACCCTGGGCGAGGTGACGCAACCGTATCAGGTCATGCGTGTGCGCGTCCTTGAGGGGCCGTACCAGGGTGTTCTCTTCGAGGTCGAGTACGGCAAACGTCAGATCCGACAGGAGGGCATCACGTTTCGCCCGGGCGACCGCATCCTGGTTGCAATCAGCAAGCGCCCCGATGGGTTCGTAAACGCCTACTTCGTTGATTACGTCCGCACGCCGCAACTTCTGATTCTGGCACTGGTGTTTGTGGCAGCCATCCTGATCACCGGTCGCTGGAAAGGCCTCCGCAGCCTGCTCAGCATGGGATTCAGCCTGCTGGTCATCATCGCCTATATCATCCCGCACATCCTGAACGGCGAGGACCCGGTACAGGTGAGCATCATCGGCTCGTCCATCCTGTTGGCGGTGACACTCTATCTCACCTATGGCTGGAATCTGAAGACGCATTCTGCCGTCGCCGGGATGCTCATCGTGCTGCTCATCACCGGTTCACTGGCCTGGCTTTTCGTCCATCTGGCGCGTCTGACCGGCATGGGTGACGAGAACGCTATGTTCTTGATGCAGATGTCGGGCGTGCGCGTCAACCTGCGCGGCCTGCTCCTGGGAGGAATGATTATCGGCGCCCTGGGCGTGCTGGATGACCTGGTCACCACACAGGCTTCGGCGGTTTTTGAATTGCACGCCACCGACAAACGCCTGGGATTTCGTGCGCTCTATGAGCGCGCCATGCGTATCGGGCAAGACCACATCGCGGCAACGGTCAACACCCTCGTGCTGGCCTATGCCGGTGCCTCACTGCCCATGCTCCTTCTGTTCAGCCTGGGCGAGGGGAAGATCGGCCAACTGATCAACTTCTCCCTCGTGGCCGAAGAGATTGTGCGTACCCTGGTCGGTTCTCTGGGGTTGATCGCTGCCGTCCCCATCACGACCGCCCTCGCGGCAGCCCTGGCGCTCTACCATGAACATCTGGGAGGCCTCCGTCCCTGGCTGGGGCCGGCAAACGCCGGAGACGGCCACGTTCATTGAGGACGCCTGACGCGACCGCCGCGGCTTTCCTGCGTATATGGGGCTAGGAGATACCGTGAACGAGGAACAGGTCTGGATCACCCGCGCACGAAGCGGAGACGACGAAGCCTTCACCCACCTGGTTGAGACCTATCAGACACCGGTCTATAACCTGTGCTACCGCATGTTGGGTGAGCCGGAGGCGGCGGAGGACGCTGCGCAGGAGACGTTCCTGCGAGCCTATCGAAGTCTCTCGCGCTACGACTTGCGGCGTCCCTTCGCCACCTGGCTGCTGTCCATCGCGGCGCACCATTGCATTGACCGCCTGCGGCGAAGACGTCTCACCTTTCTCTCGCTGGACGATGACGAACGCCCCCTGACCCTGGCCGATTCCCGCTCCCCCGACCCCGAAGCCGAGGCGGTACGACGCGAAGACCGGGAGCGAATCCACATCCTGTTGCAGACCCTGAACGAAACCGACCGCGCGGCCATCATTCTGCGATACTGGTACGAATTCTCCGAAGCGGAGATCGCCCAAACCCTCTCACTGACGGTTAGCGCGGTCAAAAGCCGTCTGCACCGTGCCCGGCGGGCGCTTGCCAAAGCCTGGAAAGAAACGCTACCCTCGGCCAATCTGGAAAGGATGCCCTATGGAACACCGGCCTTTTGAGGACTGGTTGCTCGAAGAGCGACCTCTCACCCCGGAACAAAGGCGCCGTCTGCAGGCTCATCTGCGGGTCTGCGCGGATTGCGCCGCGCTTGCCGAGGTCGGCGAGGCGTTGCGCAGGGGGGAGGCGGTTGCGCCGGCGCCGGGGTTTGTAGACCGCTTTCGGATGCGTCTGGCACGTGAGCGCGCCCGGCAGCGTCGGCGCGGCGTCCTGGGGATTTCGCTCCTCGCCGCGGGGGTGCTTGGTCCCGGTCTCGTCCTGCTCTGGCCCTACCTGATGACGGCCATCCGTTCACCGGCTGCCTTGCTCGCGCTCTGGGTGCATTCCCTGGCATTCCTCATCTCGCTGGGACAAGCCATCGGGCGCGCCGGTCTGATCCTCCTGCAGGTCTTCTCAGGCTTCGTCCCTCCGGCAAGTGGACTGTTGCTCATCAGCGCAGCAACCGGCCTGATCCTCCTGTGGGTCTTCTCTCTCTGGAGAATCTCCAGTCCTCCACAAAGTATCTGACTTGCGAATAAGGAGGAGCAATCCCATGAAAATCGCAGGAAAATGGCTTATCGTTCTCTCCCTGTTGGTCGCTTTGTTCTTGCCGACGAACGTTGCTTATGCCCAGGGGCCATCCGACGGTCAGGTGATTTTCGGTGGCACGTTTACACTGCAAAGCGGTGATACGCTGGAAGGCGACCTGGTCATCATCGGCGGCGCTGCAACCATCGAAGAAGGCGCCCTCGTGACCGGCAGTATCGCCGTCGTCGGCGGCACGCTGACCGTTGACGGCGAAATCGGCGAAGATGTGGTCGTGGTCGGCGGTCTGGCCGCGTTGAATGAGACGGCGGTGGTGCATGGGCAATTGGTCACCGTCGGTGGCTCGGTCGAGCGCGCCGAGGGCGCTCTTGTGGAGGGAGGTGTGGTCAGCAACGTCCCCGGGCCGACGGTGAACCTCCCCGGCCTGCCGGGGGGTGTCCCTCAACGCTTCCCCTTGCGCGCCATCGGCATGGCGCAGGTCGTCTCACCGTGGCTGAAGATTTTCAACGATTTACTGACCACCGTCGGCATGGCGGCGCTGGCGATGCTTGTCATGCTCTTCTTGCAACCTCAGGTCGAGCGTGTGGCGGAGACCATTGTCTCTCAGCCCCTGACCGCCGGGGGAATCGGCCTGCTGACCGGGCTGGTGCTTCCCATCCTGATCGTCCTCATGGCGGTTACAATCATCCTGTTGCCCGTTGCACTGTTGATTGCCTTCATCGTGCCGCTGGTGGGGGTATTCGGGTTGATCGCCCTGGGGCACGAGATCGGCAAGCGCTTCACGGCAATGCTTCAGAGGGAATGGCACCCTGCTTTGTCCACAGGACTGGGTACGCTTTTCCTCTTCCTGGCCTTTACCGTAATCGGCCTCATCCCCTGCGCAGGCACCCTCGCAAACATCTTGATTATCCTCACGGCCTTCGGTGGCGTGCTCGTGACCCTGCTTGCCTCACGACGCGTCACGCCGCCATCGCCGGGGGAAGCATCCTGACAGGACTTACGCAGTTGAGAAGCACAACAGGCGAAAACCGGCGTTTTGTGTCATGGTGAGCCGCCGAAGGCGGCGAAGCCATCCCCTACACCATGGGGGAGATTGCTTCCCTTCGGCAGGCTCAGGGCGGGCGGCGGCTACGCCCCTTCGCAGTAACTGTGTTATTTGTCAAGAGGAAACAGAGAGCGCTTTTGGTGATGGAGACCAGGTTTGGCGGTCTCTAATCATGGCGTTCATAATGGTCAA
>RFJH01000342.1 GCA_003694975.1 Anaerolineae bacterium
GAAGCCGGTCATGCGTACATCGAGGCCAACCATGCCCTGATCCGACCCGCGCTGGAACGCGGCGACCGCGAAGCGGCCTGGGCTGCCTTTGGTCGACTGACGCACACCGCACAGGACTTCTACGCCCACAGCAACTACATCACCCTGTACCTGGCGCGCCGCCGGGACCTTTCCGCCTCACCCCCGGACCCGGAGCAGGTGGACCCCCTCGACCCCGACCTGATTGCCAGCCCGGACCTTCGCTCCGGCAGACTGTACTATCCCCTCGAAGCGCTGACCTTCATCCCCGGCCTGGAGCGCCTCGTCCAACCCCTCCTGCCGCGCGACTCTCACGCCTGGATGAACCTTGATTCCCCGGCGCGTGGACCGAAGTTCGCCTACGCTTTCGCCGCGGCGGTGCGCCGCACGCAATACGAGTTCGGGCGGGTCAGAGAGAACCTGCCTCGACCTCTCTTCCTGCGCTTCACCGACCTTCCCCCCGGCCAGGGTTGATACGGGAGTGTGCAGGCAAAATCTCTCGAAGCCGTACAGTATGTACGAGCAGTCAATGCGCCTCGCGTCGGGCAGGATCACCTGCGCACACCCCGCGATCGCGACGAAAAGCCCCACACAACCCTTATCTCTCTGGTATCATACTCCCCTGCGAAATCCACTCACGGAGCGTCCATGACCCACTTTCACGCCTTCATTCTCGGTATCATCCAGGGGCTGACCGAGTTCATCCCCGTCTCCTCCACAGCCCATCTCCTGATCGGGCAATATCTGTTCAACCTGCCATCCGGCGACCTGATGTTTGCCTTCCTGGTCATCATCCAACTCGGCACCGTGCTCTCCCTGGTCGTCCTCTTCTGGGAAGACCTGCGCGGCCTGGTACGCGCCTTCTTTGCTCCGCCGTTCTCCTCCCGTGAGAACCGCCTGGGATGGTATATCGTGCTTGCCACCCTCCCCGCCTTACTCTTCGGCTACCTCTTGCGCAACGCCGTGGAGGCCCTCTTCCAACAACCCTTGCAGGAGGCCGCCATCCGCCTCCTCGTCGCGGCCCTTGTGCTCGCGCTTGCTGAATACCTCGGAAAGCGTACACGCACCCTGGAGGAGATGACCTGGCATGACGCCCTCTTCATCGGCCTGATGCAGGTCTTTGCTGTCTTTCCGGGCGCCTCTCGCTCCGGTGTCACCATCGCCGGAGGGATGCTGCGTGGCTTCGATCGTCCCTCCGCGGCGCGCTTCGCTTTTCTTATGGCGATACCGGTCATGCTTGCCGCAGGCATCTATCAGACAATGGACATCATCGGCATCCCCGGCCTTCCCACCTTCCTTCCCATCCTGGGAGTAGGCTTTGCCACGGCGGCCATCGTCGGCTACTTCGCAGCGCGCTGGCTTCTGGAATACCTCGCCCATGATTCGCTCAAGGTCTTCGCTCTGTACTGTACTGCCATTGGCCTTCTGTCCTTGCTTGTGACCATCCTCTTCTAACCTGTCGTGAGAAGATTCGCCCTCGCGCTGGTGCTGGCCTTCCTGGTCGCCTGCGCCACCCCCACGCCTCCACCCCACCCACAAACGCTGACCATCTACGCCACTGCTGCCGCGCAACCGTGGCTAAACGAGGCCTATCATTGCGCAGCCCCCCTCTCCGAAGGGACGGAAGGCGCGTCACCGGTCTTACGCCGCGTCGCCGACCCTGCCGAAGCAGCGATTGTCCTGCGCCTGGGCGAGCCACCCCATCTGCTCTCTCCTGCATATGCCATCGGCGAGGCGCATCTGGAAATCATCGTCCACCGTGGGAACCCCGTCGCCGCACTGGATACGGCGCAAGTCGAAGCCATCTTCGGTGGCCGGGCGGAGGATTGGGCAGAGGTCGGGGGCGAAGCGAGGAAAGTTCAGGTGTGGGTCTATGCTGAAGGGACGGACGTGCAGGAAGCGTTCCGCATCGCCACGTTGAGGGGGGGCGCGGTCACATCCCTGGCGCGCCAGGCCTGGGGCCCGGAGGCGATGCTGGAAGCGGTCGCCAACGACGAATCGGCCATCGGGTTTTTGCCCCACCGTTGGCTCTCGGACGAGGTCCGCCCTCTTTCCCTTCCTGACGACTTGCGCGCCGCCCTGACCGTCCCCGTCCTGGCCATCACCCCCGAAGAGCCACAAGAGACGGCGCAAGCCCTTCTGGCCTGCCTGCAACGTCTCGCCAAAGGGAAGTGAGAAACCCGCGTACATGCCCATCGCGGAACGGGCGTTGCGTACGGGACGCTGCCGGGCAGTGCCTTGCGCAAACAAAATACGCCTTGCATCCAGATGTTTGCCGTGATACACTATATTCGTCATGATCACGCCACTCCTCGTCGTGACGCCGGACGACAATTTTGGCGAACTGCTTCGCCAAAGCCTGGAGGAGACCGGTTCGTACACCGTCTATGTGCTCAATGACCGGTTGGCTGCGACCGCGCTGATGAGGGAGGAGAAGTGCCCCCTGGCCATCCTGGACATGGACCTGGGGGAGGACGCCGTCTCCGAACTGGGGCGCGCCCTGCGTAAGAATCACCCGGACGTGAAACTCATTATTGTGTCGGCAGAAGATCACCCCTCTGCCGCCCTCGATGAATTGCGCCCCTGGGAACTGCTGCACAAACCATTCTACTTACCGGACTTGCTCGCCATGCTGGAACAACCGTCGGAAAACAAGAGACGAAACTCCTCCCCGGAGAACAGAACCACCGACCTGCCGGACACGCAGGCCATGCCCTGGCTGCGTGATATGAACAAGGCCGCCCAGCACCTCACCCGCCTGACTCTGGAATCGTCCGCGCAGGCCGCCCTCCTTACTCGTCACAACAAATTATGGGCCTATGCCGGTCAACTTTCGCGTCAGGCCGCCGACGAATTGACCCATATCCTCGCCCGACACTGGGACGCGGCCAACGGCAGCGACCTGCTGCGTTTTGTCCGCCTGGAGACGACGCAGGCGGAACACATGCTCTACGCCACCCGCCTCTCACGGACCATCGTGCTGGCAATGGTCTTTGATGCGGAAACTCCTTTCAGCACGATTCGTAACCAGGCCAACCAACTGGCCCGCTCGCTTTCCATCTCTGAAGCCCCATCCCGGTTCACTCCGGAGGCGCCCGCCGACGATGACGAGGAAGAAATCCCCTCCATCGCCGAGATTTTGGATAACATTCCACGTCCCGATCCGGAGAATGTCACTCCGCCTTCGGATAGGATGACGGCCAATGAGCCGGACGAAAAAGAAAGGGGTTTCCGGCCCTCTTTCTCCCCTCCCGAGGAACCTTTCCCCACCGTTTCGGGGAGACCCCCCCGCTTCAGCCAGGAGGCCTCACCGGCTATTCCTCTCAAGCCCTTCGCCAGAAAAGAGCAGGCGGTAGGTCTGGACGAACGCCCCCACATCGAAAAAGGGCTGGAAGAGGACCTGGATATCACCCGCCCCTCGACGCCAACCACATCGGCGACTCCGGAGGGAGAGGGCGAACTGGACGAGACGCGCCCACATTCCATCACCGAAGTAGCCGGACGCGCCGTCCTTGAACCGGTCTCGCCGGCCCTCTACAACCTGACCTACGCCTGTCTCCTCGTACCGCGTTTCAACCACCATCATCTGACAGGGGACCTGGCAGAACGTCTCTCAATCTGGCTTTCACAGATATGCATTGCTTTTGGCTGGCGATTGGAATATATCGCGGTGCGCCCTGATTATTTGCAATGGATTGTCAACGTGCCGCCGTCTACCTCGCCGGGATACCTGATGCGCATTGTGCGCCAGCAAACCTCCGAGCGCATTTTCAGTGAGTTCCCTCGATTGAAGAGAGAAAACCCATCCGGTGATTTCTGGGCACCCGGCTACCTCATCATGGGTGGGAAACAACCTCACCCGCCCAAACTGGTAAAAGACTACATCAAGCAGACTCGCAAGCGCCAGGGGCTTTCTAAGAAGTAATCGCCCCATCGTTTCACAACCGTTCGGTCCTCGTTTAATCAACCAAATGCCCCCCACACTCTACCTCCTCGATGGACATGCTCTGGTCTATCGGGCATATTACGCCTTAAGCGTTGCCGCCCCTCCAGGACGCCGCTGGGAAACCTCCTCCGGCGAGCCGACCGCCGGCATCTACGGTTTCGCCAGTATCTTGCTGCGCATCCTGGAACGGGAAAAGCCGGAGTATCTGGCCATCGCCTTTGATACGGGCAAAACCTTTCGCGACGAAATCTATCCCGAATACAAGGCCACCCGCGCCAAGATGCCTGATGAACTGCGTTCTCAAGTAGAGCGCATTCGCCAGATGGTTGATGCATTTGGTCTGCCACGTCTTGAAGCGGAGGGGTACGAAGCGGACGACGTCCTTGGAAGCATCGCCAACCAGGCGGTCCGTGAAGGGATGGGGGTAAAGATTATCACCGGAGACCGTGATCTCCTCCAACTGGTGAGTGACCGCATTGTGGTCAACCTTCCTGGACGAAGCCTCAGCGATGCCAGAGATTATTTCCCTAAAGACGTGGAAGAATACCTCGGTGTCCGCCCCGATCAAGTCGTGGACTACAAAGCCCTCGTGGGCGATAAATCGGATAACATCCCCGGCGTCCCAGGCGTGGGAGAGAAGACGGCCAAAGCCCTCCTGGCCAGGTACCAGACCCTGGATGACATCTATGATCATCTGGAAGAAATTGAACCGCGCTGGCGCAAGAAACTGGAAGCGGGAAAAGACTTGGCCTACCTCAGTCGCGATCTGGCGACCATCCGAACCGATGTCCCCATCCAACTCGATCTGCAAGAGGCAAAAACCGACCACCTCAATTTCTCCGCTGTCGCTTCCCTCTTTCGCGACCTGGAATTTCGCTCATTGACCGCTCGTCTGGAGAAAATTGCCCGTGCCTTCTCATCATCACCTGAGACGTTGCAACTCAGCCTCTTCGGAGAGGGCACGCTGATTGGTCAGGGCGCGCCTCCTTCCGGCGAGATAGAAGTGCATCTTGTGGATACCAGCGAAGCACTGAGCGACCTGGCCGCGACGTTGGAGAAGGCGGAACGCATCGCGTTCGATACCGAGACCACCTCCACTCATGCCATGCAGGCCGACCTGGTGGGCATCTCTCTCGCCATTCGCCCTGGACAGGCTTACTACATCCCGGTAGGTCACCAAACGGGGCGCAACGTGCCCCTCGAGCAAGTCATCGAGGCATTGCGCCCATCCATGACGGCCTCCCAAATCCCCAAAGTGGGCCACAACCTGAAGTACGATTTCATCGTCCTGGCACGTCACGGGTTGCGCGTCACGCCGCTTGCCTTCGACACCATGATCGCCGAGTGGCTCGTAGACCCTGCTTCTCGCAACCTGGGTTTGAAGAATCTGGCCTTCGCACGTCTTGGCGAGGAAATGACCCCTATTGAGGACCTGATTGGGAAAGGCAAAAAGCAACATAGCATGGCCGAGGTCGCCGTAGAGACCGTTGCGGCGTACGCCGCCGCGGACGCAGAAGTCACATTGCGCCTCGAGGAGATCCTGACAAAGGAGTTGGAACGCGTCAACGGTGTTGCACTGTTCCATGAAATTGAGATGCCCCTGGTCCCCGTCCTGGCCGAGATGGAGATGGAAGGCGTATTGCTGGATACCGGCTTCTTCCGCCGTTACTCCGAGGAGTTACAAGCCCGCCTGGCAGAGATCGAAAAACGCGTCTACGCCGAAGTAGGGAAGACTTTCAATCTAAACTCCACCCAGCAACTCTCCGATGTGCTCTTCAATCGCCTGCGTCTCACACCGCCCGACCGCAGTCGGAAAACCAGTAGTGGCCACTACTCGACCTCCGCCGCCGTGCTGGAGGCCATGCGCGGCCAGCATCCCGTCGTGGACTGGGTGCTCGAGCATCGCGCCCTCTCAAAACTGAAATCCACTTATGTGGACGCTCTTCCCTCGGCCATCAACCCCATCACCGGCCGCGTGCACACCTCGTTTAATCAAACCGGCTCGGTCACAGGAAGACTCTCCTCCTCCAACCCCAATCTGCAAAACATCCCCATCCGTACGGAGGAGGGCCGACGCGTGCGCCGGGGTTTCATCGCCGATGCCGGCAACGTCCTGCTCTCTGTGGATTACTCCCAGATCGAACTGCGCATTGTCGCCCACATGGCACAGGACCAGGCCATGTTGGAAGCCTTCCGTAAAGGGCAGGACATCCACGCCGCTACCGCCGCGGCTATCTACGGCGTCCCTCTCGAAGCGGTGACGCGTGAACAGCGCCGTCACGCCAAAGCGATCAACTTTGGTCTGATTTACGGCATGTCCCCGTTCGGTCTCACACGCACAACCGACTTGACCCTGGCCGAAGCCGAGACATTCGTAGAAGCCTACTTCAAGCAATTCCCCGGTATCAAACGCTATCTGGATGGAATCCGTCATCTGGCTGCCAGGCAGGGTTATGTGGAGACCCTCCTGGGTCGGCGACGCTATTTCCCCGCACTACAACGCGCGAACATCAACCGCAATCTCCGTAATCGTGAGGAACGCGAGGCCATCAACGCCCCTATCCAGGGCACCGCTGCTGACATCATGAAAATCGCCATGCGACGCGTCTTCGATGCTCTCAGGGAAAGTGGTTTGCACGGGAAAATGCTCTTACAGGTGCACGATGAGATCGTCCTGGAATGCCCTCATCGTGAACTGGAGGAGACAGCGCGCCTCGTCTGCCATACTATGGAGAACGCCTACCCCCTGAGCATCCCCCTTCTGACAGATGCCCGCTGGGGCCGAAACTGGGGCGAGATGGAACCGCTTTCCTGATGCCGTAGTCCTTCTGGCCCATTCTAAAAACGAAAAACCTTTGCCATCTCCGCCCCCCAAGGGGTAAAATAAGCCCATGCCCGGAAATGAAGAAGTTTTCCAACAAGCGATGAACGAGGGCCATTCGGCGGCTTGGGATCAGCAATGGGACAAGGCTGCCGAGGCTTATCGTAAGGCCCTGGAAGAGTTTCCCGATCACCCCAAAGCACTGAGCAATCTGGGGTTGGCCCTCTATCAGTTGCAGCGCTACGAAGAGGCGTTGGATGTCTACCGACGTATGGCACAGGTCGCGCCGGAGGACCCTTTGCCGGTAGAGAAAATCGCCCAACTCTCCGAACGCCTGGGCAATCTTAAAGAGGCAATTTCGGCCTCGATGCAGGCCGCCGATCTCTATCTCAAAAGCCGAGATATAGATAAGGCTATCGAGAACTGGGTCCGCGTCACCCAGTTGAATCCAGAACACATTCGCGCCCGTTCTCGTCTGGCTTTGGCGCATGAACGGTTGGGGCATATAAAGCAGGCGATTGCCGAATACCTGGCCATCGCCAGCCTCGTCCAGAGAACGGGGAATCTGGAAAAAGCGGCTGAACTGGTAAACAAAGCCCTCCAACTGGATCCGGAAAACCAGGAGGCCAGGCAGGCACAGTCCCTCCTCAAAGCCGGGCAGTTACTCCCCAAACCACTCCGCCCCAAAGGCGGGACCGGCCCCATCCGCATGGCGCAGGTCAAACAACTCCAACCTTCAGCGCAGGGTGGGCAGGCCGCGCTTGATCCCATTGCGGAGGCACGCCAGAAGGCGCTCACCAAACTGGCAGAGATCCTGTTTGATTATACGGATGAGAGCGAGAGCGCCCAACAGCGACGTGGTCTACAAGCCATTGTCCGGGGAACGGGGCAACTCTCGTTGCAAAAAATGGAGCAGGCCAAAGTTGTTCTGCACTTAAGCCAGGCCATTGACGCGCAAACGCGCAATCAGACCTCTCTGGCGGCCGAAGAACTGGAACAGGCTCTTGCAGCCGGGTTCAGCCACCCGGCGCTCTACTTCGATCTGGGTCTTCTCCGCTCTCAAGGGGAGCGCCTGGAAAGCGCCCTGCGTCACCTGCAACATGCCGTCAAGCACAACGATTTCGCCCTGGCGACGCGTTTACTGATGGGAAATATCTGCCGACGCCTGGGAAGGTTACAAGAGGCAGCAGTACACTACCTGGAAGCATTGAAACTGGCCGATGCGGAAGTTCTCCCAAAAGAGAGCGCCGAAGAGGTGCGCCAGTTATACGAACCGTTGATTGAAGCCCAGAAAAGCCAGATGGATGAGGACGCTTTACACCGTCTCTGCGACAACATCCACGACCTGCTTGTCCGTCCCGACTGGCAAGCCACGCTGCTCAAGGCGCGCGAACAACTCCCTCAGGTCTCCGAAGACGCGCCGCCTCTCCCACTGGCCGAGATCCTGATTCAAGCGCAGAGCAGCCGTGTGCTGGAAGCAATCAATCGTATTCATCAACTTGCGCGCGCCGGTCACATCCGCTCGGCTATGGACGAGGCCTTTCAGGCTATCAGCCATGCCCCGACTTACCTCCCCCTCCACACCCTGATTGGCGACCTTCTCCTCCAGGACAATCGTACCCAGGATGCCATAACCAAATTCTTCGTCGTCGCGCAGGCCTACAGTGTGCGCGGCGAGGCAAATCAGGCCATCAAACTCTTACGGCGCGTGATCCAACTCGCTCCCATGGACCTGACCGCGCGCACGCGCCTGATTGACTTGCTGATCGCTCGCGGCCAGGTGGACGACGCCATCGCTGAATACCTCGACCTGGCCGATATCTACTACCGCCTGGCCGAACTGGATATGGCTCGCAAGA